>JALVRJ010000275.1 GCA_027031305.1 Hyphomicrobiales bacterium
GGGGCGGACGCCGCTTGACGTGGCGAAGCAAGACACCGAATTTCGCAACAGCACGGCCTTCAGGGCCTTGCGGCGAGCGAGTGGCCGCTGATGCCGCTGGACAGGCGGGCGGATCTCGAGCGATGACGAGCGGGCATGGGAGTGGATCATGCGCATTGGCGTTCCGACGGAAATCAAGGTGCATGAATACCGGGTGGGACTGACGCCGGCGAGCGTGCGGGAGATCACCCATCGTGGGCACGAAGTGCTGGTGCAGGCGGGGGCGGGCGGGGGCGTTGGCTGCTCGGACGCGGCCTACCGCCACGCCGGGGCGCGCATCGTGGACACGGCCGAGGAGGTGTGGCGCACGGCGGAGATGATCGTCAAGGTGAAGGAGCCTCAGCCCGAGGAATACGGCCTGTTGCGGGAAGGGCAGGTGCTGTTCACCTACCTGCACCTGGCGGCGGATGCGCGGCTGACCCGGGCGCTGCTGGAATCGGGCGCGGTGTGCATCGCCTACGAGACGGTGACGGCGCCCGATGGCTCGTTGCCGCTGCTGGCGCCGATGTCGCAGGTGGCCGGACGCATGGCGGCGCACGTGGCGGCGCACTGCCTGGAGAAGGAGCAGGGCGGCATGGGCGTGCTGATGGGTGGCGTGCCCGGCGTGCGCCCGGCGCGGGTGGCGATCATCGGCGGTGGCATCGTCGGCGAGAACGCCGCGCGCATGGCGCTGGGGCTGGGGGCGGACGTGGTCATCATCGAGAAGTCGCCGACGCGGATGCAGGAGCTGGAACGCATTTTCAATCATGGGGTGAAAACCCTCCATTCGACGGCGTTGACCGTGGAAGAGGAGGTGGCGCGGGCCGATGCCGTCATCTGCGGAGTGCTGGTGCCCGGCGCGGCGGCGCCGAAGTTGATCTCGCGCGAGATGGTGGGCGGCATGAAGGAGGGCGCGGTGATCGTCGACGTGGCCATCGACCAGGGCGGGTGCACGGAAACCTCGCGGCCGACCACGCATGACGCGCCCACCTACGTGGTGGATGGGGTGGTGCATTATTGCGTCGCCAACATGCCCGGCGCGGTGGCGCGCACGTCCGCCTTTGCGCTGAACAACGTGACGTTGCCTTACGTGCTGACGATCGCCGACGTTGGCTGGCGGCGGGCGCTGGCGGCGGACGAGCACCTGTTGCACGGGCTCAACGTTGCCTTCGGCAAGGTGACGTACCTGGCGGTGGCCGAGGCGCTGGGACTGGAATACACCGATCCGCGAACGATCCTGGAAGGCAACGCGTGAGGGGAGGTGGCACCTCGTTCGCGCTCATTCCTCGTCTTCGGGCCGTCGGCGGCGGGCGGCGAAGCGGCCGACGCGCAGTTGCGACTGGTAATCGGTGGGCGGTGTGGGAAAGCGCGCCGAGCCATAGCGCAGGATCAACAGGGCGAGGGCGAGGATGAGGGCGGAGGCGGCGATCCAGATGAGTTGGCTGAAATCGGTCTTGTCGCCGTGGGCAGCCTCCAGCTTGCCGACTTCGCCGATGAGCAGGCGGGTGAGCGCGGTGATGGCGACGTAGACCAGGAAGCGCACCGGCATTCGCGAGGTGCGGAAATAGATGCCCACCATGGCGCCTACTTCCAGATAGATGAACAGCAACAGCAGGTCGCCGACGCTGGCGTGGCCCTTGTTGAAAATGATGGAGAATTCATAAAGGGCGGCCCAGACCGTGGCGGCGCCGATGGCGAACAGGGCGGCATAGTGGAAGATGTCCACCAGCAAGTTGCCCAGGGGGTCGATGAAGCGGGCGATTGTGCGGTCTATGCGGGTGAATACGCGCGGCACCTCGATGATGGGCAGGGGGGTGTCTTCCTGCGCCGTGTCCGCCTTGCGGGGCTTGCGCGCCTGCTGTCTGTCCCGGGTCATGTGCTTTCTGCCGTTTTTCGCCTGGTGGGACGAATCCGCGCCCACTATAGAACAGAATCGGCGTGGGGGAACATGGTGCGTCGTTACCGGGCAGGGAGTGGGCGTCAGGCCGCGCCAAAAGCCCGAAGAGGTGGGGGTATGTGGCGGGCGCAAGGCTGGGTTGGGGGAGATGTTGCGGATCGGGGTGCGTTTCGGGCTTGACTTGCACCGACGCCAGCCTTAAGTGATGCATCGTTCGCCGTTGATGGCGGCGCTCTTCGGAAAGGCGCGCGGGCGTAGTTCAGTTGGTTAGAACGCCGGCCTGTCACGCCGGAGGTCGCGGGTTCGAGTCCCGTCGCTCGCGCCATTTTCCGTCTTTCCCGATTTCCGGTTTCGGCGAGCCCCTTTCGGGGGCTTGTTCCTTTCTCCCAAGTCTTTCAGGCATCACAAGCCAGGCACCGGTCCGTCGCGTCCACATGACGAAAAGCCAGCCTTGCGGCACGGGCGCCATTGGGCTATGCCACCGCGTGGCAGACCATTATACTGCTATGCTGCGCGACGGGGGGAACGGTTTCGCGCGAGGATGGGAGAGGGAGATGCGGGAGCTGCTGATGCAATACCTGCCGGTGGTCATCTTCATCGGCATTGCCTCCGTCATCGGCATGGCGCTGTTCCTGTCGGCGGTCATCATCGCGCCGAAGCATCCGGACAGAGAGAAAAATTCCGCCTACGAGTGCGGTTTCGATCCGTTCGACGACGCGCGCATGAAATTCGACGTGCGCTTCTACCTCGTCTCCATCCTTTTCATCATCTTCGACCTGGAAGTGGCGTTCCTGTTCCCGTGGGCGGTTACGCTGAAGGAGAACGGCCTGTTCGGGTTCTGGTCGATGATGGTTTTCCTGGGCGTGCTGACCATTGGCTTCATCTACGAGTGGCGCAAGGGCGCGCTGGAGTGGAAGTAACTTGGCGAGCGGGAGCGTGGCGGACATGCGGGACGAACGAGACAAGCCCATCTTGATCAGGCCCGGCGAGGCGGAGACCATGGTTTCGGCCAGCGCCGCGCACCGCGCCACCATCGCCGCCCTGAACGAGGAACTGTCCAACAAGGGTTTCATCACCACCACGGTGGATAGCGTCATCACCTGGGCGCGCACCGGCTCGCTGATGTGGATGACCTTCGGCCTGGCCTGTTGCGCGGTGGAGATGATGCAGGCGGCCATGCCGCGCTACGACATGGAGCGTTTCGGCTTCGCGCCGCGCGCATCACCACGCCAGTCGGATGTCATCATCGTCGCCGGCACGCTGACCAACAAGATGGCGCCGGCGATTCGCAAGGTCTATGACCAGATGCCCGATCCGAAATGGGTCATCTCCATGGGCAGCTGCGCCAACGGCGGGGGATATTACCATTATTCCTATTCGGTGGTGCGCGGCTGCGATCGGGTGTTGCCGGTGGACATCTACGTGCCGGGCTGTCCGCCGTCGGCGGAGGCGCTGATGTATGGCATCATGCTGCTTCAACGCAAGATTCGGCGCATCGGCACGCTGGAGCGCTGAAGACGGCGAGTGGCAGGGGCGCGGGAACGGCCGCGACGATGAAATGGTGGCGTGGCGCCGGCGTGGGGCCGTGTGGCGCGCGGAACGAGACGGAAGCGGACGGAACATGGCGGTAGCGACGGAACAGGAGCTGGCCGACATCGGCGAGCACGTGGCGGGCGCGCTGGGCGAGGCTGTGCGCGAGGTGCGCGTGGTGCACGGCCAGCTGCAAATGGTGGCGCGCAAGGAGAGCATCCGCGAGGTGCTGCGCTTCCTGCGTGACGACCCGCATTGCCGCTTCGTCGCCTTCACCGACATTTGCGGCGTCGACTATCCCGAGCGCGAGGAGCGTTTCGAGGTGGTCTATCACCTGCTGTCTCCCCACCTGAACGCGCGGGTGCGGGTGAAGGTGCCGGTGGCGGAAGGCGCAGCGGTGCCGTCGGTCATCGAGGTGTTCCCGGGTGCTGAGTGGTACGAGCGCGAGGTGTGGGACATGTACGGGGTATATTTCTCCGACCATCCCGACCTGCGCCGCATCCTCACCGACTACGGTTTTTCCGGCCATCCGCTGCGCAAGGACTTTCCGGTCACCGGCTTCGTGGAGGTGCGTTACGACGAGGACTTGAAAAGAGTCATTTACGAGCCGGTCAACTTGCAGCAGGCGTGGCGTGAATTCGACTTCCTGTCGCCGTGGAAGGGCGAGCCGGCGGTGTTGCCGGGCGACGAGAAGGCGTCCACGGGCGAGGCCGCGCGGGATGGCGCGGCAGAGAAGGACGAGGAGGCGGGCGCATGAGCGAGCGTGAGTTGAGCGTGCGCAACTTCACCATCAACTTCGGCCCGCAGCATCCGGCGGCGCATGGCGTGTTGCGGCTGGTGCTGGAACTGGACGGCGAGGTGGTGGAG
>JALVRJ010000276.1 GCA_027031305.1 Hyphomicrobiales bacterium
CACCCAAGCCCTTGTTTTTCATGATTTGGGGGGTCGGGTGGGGGCGCGGGGCTTCTGCGTGGTTCTTTTTGCATCTTGGTATCACTCGTTGCGAAAGCGTTTCAGCACCTCTTGCAGCGAGCTGCGCAACGCTTCCCGAGCCTCCTCCGCGCTCTTCGCGCCGCCGGAGGCTCCGGCCGGAGAGGAAAGCTGTGCCGATGGCTTGCTGAAGACGGGCGAGGGACTTTTCCGTTCACTCGCTTCCCCCGGCGTGCGAGTGTTGGTGGTTGCCTCGTCGGGCATGAGGCGTCGCGACGGCCGCGCCAGGCTCTCATCATCCCCGCGCGGGATGCCCGACACTTCGGGCTTCGCCGCCGAGGCTTCCAGTGGCGCCCGATTTCCCGCCGTGGATGCTGCCTCTTCCATCGTCTCCACGTAGGTGGCGGAATCTCGCGCGCCTTCCTCTTGGGGACCGGTACCGGCCAGGTCCTGTTGCCGCCAGCGCCTGACGATTTCATGAATGAAGTCGGGGTCGTCGATGTCCTTGCTCCAGCGCTCGGAGAACGAGGCCGTGGTCGAGCGCGGCAGGTGTTCCGATGGCAACAGGTCAATGCGCAACCGTGTGGGCAACGAAATGCCTTCGCCGAAGGCCACCGCCTCGCCAACCCCCATGGTCGGCATGAAGTCCAGGAGCGACGCGGCCGAGTCGGAAATGCCCGCGCGCAGGATTTCCTGATCCTTCTCGTTGGTCAGGCGCAGCGAAAAGATGGTGTTGCACTGCGAAAGGATGGTGGAATCCAGTTCCGATGGGCGCTGCGTGATGATGCACAGCGACACGCCATACTTGCGTCCTTCCTTGGCAATGCGCGAAATGGCCCGCCGCGTCGGCTCGAAGCCGGCGTTCACATCGTTTGGAACATAGCGGTGCGCCTCTTCGCAAACGAAGGTGATGGGCACCTGGCCGTGCGAATACAGCGCGAAGTCGAACGCCATGCGCGCCAGCACGGACACCACCACGTTGATGACCTCCGAGGGCAGGCCACCCAGCTCCAGCACGGTGATCGGCCGTCCGTTCACGGGAATGCGGAACAGCCGTGAGATGATCTCCGCCATGCTGTCGTGCACCGTCAGCGAGCCGAACATGAAGGCATAGCGCGGATCGCGCGATAGCGAATCCAGCTTGGCGCGGATGCGCTTGTAAGGGGCCAGGTGCTTCTTCAGCTCCAGCTTGCCCATGTGATCGTCGATGATCGACATCAGGTCCGACACCCGGTAGGGCAGGGGGGCGTCGACGCTGATGTTCTGTGCCTCGCGCTGCTCGTTGCCCTTGCGCGCGGCCAGCCGCCCGGCCTTGCCGTTGCCCATCCTGTAGCGCGCCCGCGCCAGCGGAATCAGCTCGCGCAACACCTCCGTGTCGGTTTCGGTGTGGGCGTGGTTGCCAATGAGGACCTCGCAGATTTCCTCGAAATTGAGCAGCCAGAACGGCAGGTTCAGGTCTTCCGGACGCACCACTTCCGCCATGTCGGTGAAGGCCGCCGCGTATTCGCGGTGCATGTCCAGCAACAGGATGTGCGCGTGCGGATTGTGCTCCAGGATACGCCGCAGGATCAGCGCCACCGAGCACGACTTGCCCGTGCCGGTGGTGCCCAGGATGGCGAAATGCTTGCCCAGCATCTCGTCCAGCTTCACCATGGCCGGAATCGACTTGTCCTGGTGAATGACCCCGACGCGAATGGAGGTTTTCTCGTCCACCGCGTAGGCCAGTTTCAGCTCCTCGCGGCTGGCCAGGGCCACCACGTCGCCCAGCCCCGGATAGATCGACACTCCCCGGCGAAAGCCCTTGGGCCGGCCTTGCTCGTCGCGCGTGATCTCACCGATGAACTCCACCTCGACGATGCGCACTTCCTCGTTGAATTCTCCGGCGTCCGGCACCGGCATGGACATGCTGGAAACCAGCGCCAGCGCCACGGTTTCTCCCCGGTCCACCTTCAGCAATGTGCCGATTTCCGGGGAATAGGCCTCTCCATGCCCACCTCCCTTGTCCAGCATCACCACCGCGCGGCCGCCGGAAACCGCAACGATGCGCCCCATCCGCATGAAGAGGGCGGAATCCGCATCCGTGTCCATCCCCGCTTGCGGGGCCTCGCGAGCCTCGTCTCCGGTCGCCCTGCTGGCGAGTTTTTCGCTCATGCTTCCACTCCGCCCTTGCCTTTCGATTTCTGCCGCCGCGGCAAGAGGACGCGAATGCAGGTGCCTTCGCCCTTCTTGCTGCGGATTTCCAGCCGCCCGCCATGCATCTCGACCATGGCGATGGAAATGGGCAGGCCCAGCCCCGTGCCTTCATGCTTCTTGTTCATCTGATCATGAATCTGTTCGAATGGCTCGCAGGCGCGCGCCACTTCCTGGGGCGTCATTCCCTCGCCGGTATCGCAAACGCGAATTTCCACCATGTCCTTGTCTCGCAGCCACGCGCAGCGCACCTCCACCTCGCCACCTGCGGGGGTGAACTTCACCGCGTTGGATAGCAGGTTGAGGATGATCTGCCGCACCCGCGTTTCATCGGCCTCGATGGCCGGCAGGTCATCGGGCAGGCTCTCCCGCACGCGCACCTCGCCTTCCTTGGCCCTGGGCATGATCAACCGCAGGCAGTGCCGCACCTGCTCCGCCACGTCCACCTGGCCGAAGGAAAGCTCCATGCGGCCGGAATGGATCTTCGAGATGTCAAGCACCTGGTTGATCAGCTCCAGCAGGTGCTTGGCGGCCTCGTTGATGTAACCGGCGTATTCCTTCACCTTCTCGGGGTCGTCACAGGCACGGCTGCCCAGCAGCTCGGAAAAACCGATGATGGCGTTCAGTGGCGTGCGCAGTTCGTGGCTCATGCTGGCGACGAACTCGGTGCGCGCCCGCAGCGCCATTTCCGATTCCACCCGCGCCGCCTTCAGCGCCAGCATCGCCTTGCGGCGCATGATGGCCATGCCCAGGTTGTCGGAAAAATTTGAAAGCAGGGTGTCCTTTTTCTGCTTGCAATCCCGCGCCAGAGAAAAATATCGCATGACAACCCTGTTCCGCCCGTTTGAAGAGAATGCTCAAGCCGCCCCCATTGGCGGATCATCCCATGTTGGCAAGAAGATACCTCATCGTTCGTGAACAGAGGTTTAATTCTCGTTCCGCTGGCGGCGCTTTCACCGCGATGATAGACTGTTCCGCGAGAGGCGCCCTGCCGGAACGCGGGCGGAAATGAACAAGAGGTTGAAGCGCCGGATGTGGTGACGATGGCTCGGCGAGGCGCGATGAAGACGGATTGGCGCGAATCGTCGGGCTCCGGCGTGAAAGAGGAACATGACGAGAAACATGAATACCCGCCGCCAGGCACGCGCCGGCGCAAGGGCGGGCCACGGCGTGGACAAGGCGGCGCGGAGGTTGCGCAACGTGCAGCGTGTCTTGCAGTTGCGCCAACAGGGCGCCCCCTTCTACGGGGCGCTGGACCTCGGCACCAACAATTGCCGCCTGCTCATCGCCCGCCCCGTGCCCGGCGGTGGTTTCCAGGTGGTCGACGCCTTCTCGCGCATCGTTCGCCTCGGCGAGGGCGTCAGCCGCAGCGGCCGGCTTTCCGAGGACGCCCAGACGCGCACCCTGGAGGCGCTGCGCATTTGCGCCAACAAGCTGCGTTTCTGGAATGTCTCGCGCATGAGGCTGATCGCCACCCAGGCCTGCCGCCGCGCCGAGAATGGCCCGGAGTTCCTGCGCCGCGTGCGCCGCGAGATCGGGCTCGAGCTGGAAATCATCGACGCCGGCACCGAGGCGCGACTGGCCGTCATGGGCGCCTGCCCGCTGATAGAGCGACAGGCGCGCCATGTGCTGGTCTTCGACATCGGAGGCGGCTCCACGGAACTGCTGTGGGTGGAGCACGAGGGCGGCGGCCGCCGCAAGGTGCGCGACTGGATTTCGCTGCCCGAGGGCGTGGTGACACTATCCGAGCGCCATGGCGGCCGGGAGGTTTCGCCGCAAACCTACGCCGCCATGCGCGCCCGGGTGCGCGAGGCCCTGCGCGACTTCGCCGCTCGTCTGCGCACGGCGGGATTGCCGCAACGGCCATGCCACCTGCTGGGCACTTCCGGCACCGTCACCACCATCACCGGCGTCGCGCTGAACCTGCCGCGCTATGATCGCAACCGGGTGGACGGCGCCTGGCTGTCGCGCGCCCAGGTGCGGGACATTTCCGAGCGGTTGCGTGCCATGTCGCTGGCCGAGCGCATGGCGCAAGGCTGCATCGGACGCGAACGCGCCGACCTGGTGGTGGCCGGCTGCGCCATCCTCGAGGAAATC
>JALVRJ010000277.1 GCA_027031305.1 Hyphomicrobiales bacterium
CACACCACCCCGTCCCACCCCCGCCGAAGGCGGGTTTCCGGGGCATTTGATTCAAACCGGAAGATACGCGGCGCCGGACTCGCCGGAAACGCAAGGCTGCTGCTATGGTTAAGCGGAACTTGCCCGGGGACGCTTCTCGAGGGACGGAAACATGACGCGCGAGGACGAACCCTTCTGGCGGCGCAAGCGGCTGGACGAGATGACGCCGGAGGAATGGGAGTCGCTGTGCGACCACTGCGGACGCTGCTGCCTGGTCAAGCTCGAGGACGAGGACACCGGCGAGATCCACTACACCACCGCCATCTGCGCCCTGTATGATTGCGCCAACGGCGGCTGCGTGGCCTACGCCGAGCGCCAGCGGAAAATGCCGGACTGCGTGCGCCTCACGCCCGAGGCCGTGCGCACGCTCTCGTGGCTGCCCTCGACGTGCGCCTACCGCCTGCTGGCCGAGGGCAGGGACCTGCCGCCCTGGCACCCCCTGCTCAGCGGCACGCCCGACAGCGTTGTCGAGGCCGGCGTCAGCGTCCTGGGAAAGGTCGTCTCCGAGCGCGACGTGGCCCTCGACGACCTGCCGCAACTGATTGTGAAATGGCCGGAATGACGGCGCCAGATGATTGCTTCGGCGGGTGACGTCCCGCTCTGCGCCAAGATCCTGTCCATTGCGTTGCGGCAATTTGTGTCACGGCTTCCACCTTTCGGCACTGGACATTATGGAAATGAGATGTAAAAAGGCGGCAGCCTCGCCGGGCCGCGCTTGCGCGCGGCCTTCCATTCGGCGGCAAATGGGACGACCGGCGGGAGCGCCGGCCACGATAATGCGAGAGGGCAAGGTCATGAGCACGACAACCGCACAGGATGTTTCCCGTCGTGATTTCCTCTACATCGCCACGGGCACCGTGGGCGCCGTCGGCACGGCGCTGGCGCTGTGGCCCTTCATCGACCAGATGAATCCGGATGCCTCGGTGCTGGCGCTGGCCTCCACCGAGTTCGACCTGGCGCCATTGCAGGAAGGGCAGGGCGTCACCATCAAGTGGCGCGGCAAGCCGGTGTTCATCCGTCACCGCACCGAGGAAGAGATCAAGAAGGCCAAGGAAACGCCGTTGGCGGAGCTGAAGGACCCCATCGCGCGCAACGCCAACCTGCCGCCCGACGCCCCGGCCACCGACGAGAACCGGGTCAAGGACGGCACCGGCAAGGTGAACGAGAAATACCTGGTGCAGATCGGCATCTGCACCCATCTGGGCTGCGTACCGCTGGGTGATGCCGGTGATTATCAGGGCTGGTTCTGTCCGTGCCACGGCTCGCATTATGACGAGGCCGGCCGCATCCGCAAGGGGCCGGCCCCGCGCAACCTGGACATTCCGCCGTACAAGTACATCTCCGACACGAAGATCGTGATCGGCTAGGCGCATTCTTCCTGAGGGGAAAAGGGGACATGAGCGGACACGCGAGTTACGAATTCAAGAATCCGGTGGTGCGCTGGATCGAGGAGCGCCTGCCGATCTTCTCCACCATCCGCGCCCAGGCCGTCGACTTTCCGACGCCGCGCAACCTGAACTACTGGTGGACCTTCGGCGGTATCGCCGCCACCATGCTGGTGGTGCAGATCCTCACCGGCATCGTGCTGGTCATGCACTACACGCCACACGTCAGCATGGCTTTCGATTCCGTCGAGCACATCATGCGCGACGTCAATTACGGCTGGCTGCTGCGCTGGCTGCACGCCAACGGCGCTTCCTTCTTCTTCATCGCCGTCTACATCCACATCTTCCGTGGCCTCTACTACGGATCCTACAAGGCGCCGCGCGAAGTGCTGTGGATGATCGGCGTGCTGATTTTCATCGCCATGATGGCCACCGCTTTCATGGGCTACGTGCTGCCCTGGGGACAGATGAGCTACTGGGGTGCGGTGGTGATCACCAACCTCTTCTCCGCCTTCCCCATCATTGGCGAAACCATCGTGCAGTGGCTGTGGGGCGGCTTTTCTGTGGGCAACCCGACATTGCAGCGCTTCTTCTCGCTGCACTACCTGCTGCCGTTCGTGCTGGCGGCACTCGTCTTCCTGCACATCTGGGCGCTGCACGTGGTGGGCAACAACAACCCCGACGGCATCGACGTGAAGTCCGAGGAGGACACGCTGCCCTTCCACCCCTACTATACCATGAAGGACCTCTACGCGATCCTCGTCTTCTTCCTGGTCTACCTGGGCTTCGTGTTCTATTCACCCTGGTATCTGGGCCACTCCATCAACTTCGCCCCGGCCAACCCGCTGTCCACTCCGGCGCACATCGTGCCCGAATGGTACTTCCTGCCGCAGTATGCCATGCTGCGCGCTATCCCGGACAAGCTCGGAGGCGTGCTGGTGATGTTCAGCTCGCTCATCATCCTGTTGTTCCTGCCGTGGTTGGATACCTCCAAGGTGCGCTCGAACCGCTATCGGCCGCTGGGCAAGATCTTCTTCTGGCTGTTTGTCATCACCTGCCTGACACTGGGGATCGCCGGCTCGCAACCGGCGGAGGGCGCGTGGCTGACCGTGGCCCGCATCGCCACCGCGTTCTACTTCGCCTACTTCCTGGTGATCCTGCCGCTGCTGGGCAAGATCGAGCGCCCGAAGCCCATGCCGGCTTCCATCACCGAAGCGGTGCTCAGCAGGCACTGAGGTGGGAAACGCATCGAACGAGATACGCAGGGGAATGTCATGATGAAGAAGATCCTGAAGATGCTGGCCACGGCGGCACTGGGCCTCGGCCTGCTGGCGGGGCCGGCCATGGCCAGCGGTGGCGCACAGAAAAACGCGCCGGATCACGACTACAGCTTCGAGGGCCCCTTCGGCACCTTCGATCGCGCCCAATTGCAGCGCGGATGGGAAGTGTTCCGGCAGGTCTGCTCCAGCTGCCACAGCCTGAAATATCTTCGTTTCCGCAACTTGGCGGAGCCGGGTGGACCGGAGTTCACCATCGAACAGGCCAAGGCCTTCGCAGCCGAATACGAGGTGCAGGACGGCCCCAACGACGAGGGCGAGATGTTCACGCGCCCGGCGCGCCTGTCCGACGCCTTTCCCTCTCCCTATCCCAACGAACAGGCGGCCAAGGCCGCCAACAACGGCGCCCTGCCGCCCGACCTTTCTCTTATCGTGAAGGCGCGCGAGGGCTGGTATTACCCGTGGTACATCTCGCCGTTCATCAAGCTGGTGAAAGGCAATGGCGGCGCCGAATACGTGCGCGCACTCATCTCCGGCTATGAAGAGCCGCCGCACGGCGAGGAGAAGGAGGGGCTGAACTACAATCCCTACTTCCCCGGCCACTGGATCGCCATGCCGCCGCCGCTGGCCGGCGAGGACGTGGAATATCTTGATGGCACGCCCAACACCGTCGAGCAGGAGGCTACCGACGTCGCCGCCTTTCTCGCATGGGTGTCCATGCCCAAGATGGAAGAGCGCAAGAAGATCGGCTTCATGGCGCTGCTCTACCTGTTGGTGTTCGCGCTGCTGATGTTCATGGTCAAGCACGCCATCTGGAGCAACGTGAAGCACTAATCCGGGGCGTCTTCGCGCCTGTCTGGACGGACCACCCCAAACGACGCGCGCAAGGCTCGGCATCGCGGTGCCGAGCCTTCCTCACGTGCAAGGCTCTCATGCGCCGGACATGCCCTGAAATGTTCACATTGGGGCGTCAGGACCGGCGCCATCGCGCGTTGGGAACCGTGAGCGGGCGTGGCCGCCCGCCGAGGCACCTGTTCAGGCTTCTCGGGAGCCCAATGAACGCCCGCTCAACGGACCAAGCAGCGCCCGTTGACGGCGAGCGTATCCTTTGGAACCGTGCCGGCCGCGCCGCCACTGGGTGCGACAATTCGATGAAGAACGGTTGATAACGATGTTCGACTGCAAAAGGCAACTCGCCGCCCTTCTTCTGGCCGAGGCCTTGCTCGCGCCCCTGGCCACGACGAAAACGAGCCTCGCCGCGGAACGCCTGGTGCCCTCCGCGGAACTGCGCAAGATCTTTCCCGGCCGCTTCCAGGCCCATGTAAAGGGCTATGACGTGCGCTTCATCGCCAGCCGCAATGGCCAGCTGAAGGGCTATTACGGCGGTTTTTCCGACACCGGCCGCTGGAGCCTGCGCGGCAACCGCCTGTGCATCATGCTGAGGGACTGGCTGGACGGCAAGACCACCTGCTCGCCAGTGCGCCGCACCCGCGGCTGGTATCTGGCCCGCGGCATCCGCTTCCGCCGCATGTAATACCGACTTGCACAAAGGCTGACCGGTGCAAACCGCCCCGCGCCCCCGCTCAAGCCCTTGTTT
>JALVRJ010000278.1 GCA_027031305.1 Hyphomicrobiales bacterium
GACAGTTCGGTCCCTATCTGCCGTGGGTGTTGGAGACTTGAGAGGATCTGTCCCTAGTACGAGAGGACCGGGATGGACGCACCTCTGGTGGACCTGTTGTGGCGCCAGCCGCAGTGCAGGGTAGCTAAGTGCGGAAGGGATAACCGCTGAAGGCATCTAAGCGGGAAACCCACCTCGAAACCAGGTCTCCCTAAACAGGACCGTGGAAGACCACCACGTTGATAGGCCGGAGGTGGAAGCGCAGCAATGCGTGGAGCTGACCGGTACTAATAGTCCGATCGGCTTGATCGTTCCCGTTATTCAATGCCTGCCAGGCACCGGCCGGAAGCTCAGGCTTGACCTTGGTGAATTCCTTCGTGACATTGCGACATCATGCATCTTGCCGGCCAGGTGGCTATGGCGAGGGGTCCAAACCCGATCCCATTCCGAACTCGGTCGTTAAAACCCTCAGCGCCGATGGTACTGCGTCATCAGGACGCGGGAGAGTAGGTCGCTGCCTGGCCCGCCAGATGCATGTGCTTCGATATCACGGTCTTCCTCTGTATTCACGATGTCAAACACATCGATGAACATCATAAAACCCCGCCATTCAGGCGGGGTTTTCTGTTTCAGCGATCCTCTGCCGGTTTCATGCCGCTCATCATTCGTCCAGTTCGAAGTCGATGGTGACGCGGTTGCCGGCCACGGGGCGAAAGTGCCTGTCGGCATATTCAACATGCAGAGGATGATCGCGGTAATAGGCGATCACCTGGGGCTGGCAGAAGCGCACCAGCCAGGCATAACGATATGGCGGGTCTTCGGGCTGAATGGCGACGCCGGTTTCCACCGCCATGACGCCGGGAATCCGGCTCAGGGCCTCGCGGCCCTTGGCGCGCAGCCGTGCGGCGCCGGCCTCGTCAAGCCCTTCCACGTTGTATTCGATGACATGCATGACGTTGCGCCAGGGGCGGGCGGCACTCAACACCTCCTCGGCGCGGTTCTCGCCACCCCAGAGGCGAATCATGCGTGTGCATTCCTCGGCGATGGCCTGGCGCACGCCGCTTGCGAGGGCGGTGTATCCTCTTGCCCCCCGTCGAGCGTTTTCGTGAACCACCCGGGCGGCGGCATCGGAAAGGGCCGTGTAGTAGTTGATCTTGCTGACGCCATTCTTCACCAGCGCGCGGAACTGCTCGTCGGACAGCCCCGTGCCGCCGTGGATGACCAGCGGAATGCCCAGCCTGGCGTTGATTTCCGCCAAACGCCCGAAGTCCAGTTTCGGAGTTCCTTTCATGCGGCCATGGACGGTACCGATGGAAACGGCGAGAAAATCGATGCTGGTGGCCTCGACGTAGCGCGCCGCCTCTTCAGGCGTCGTGTAGCGGATTTCGCCGGGGTGCTTTTCGGCGTCCTCGCCTTCCACGCCGGGCACGTAGCCCAGCTCGCCTTCCACCGGCACGCCGATGGCATGGGCGAGGTCCGTGACCTCCTTCGTGATGCGCACGTTTTCCTCGAAGGGATGATGCGAGGCGTCGACCATGACGCCATTGCAGCCGAGGCGGATGCCAGTGACGACCGATCGCAGGCTCTCGCCGTGGTCGAGATGAATGGCCACGGGCACGGACGCGCGCTCGGCGGCGGCGGTGGTGGCGCGCATGAGGAGCTCGAAATCGTAATATTCGAAATGCGATTCGGCGAGGCTGAGAATGACCGGGGCGCGCGTCTTTTCCGCCGCCATCATGATCCCTTCCAGGAAGTCGAGCGAGACGAGGTCGAAGGCGCCAACGGCGTAGCCATGATCGTGCGCATGGCGCAACATGTCCTTCATGTTCACCAGGGGCATGGGTGTTTCCTCCGTGCGCGTGCGAAAGAGAAGAATTTTGTCGGTGGCACTGTAATGAAATCCGGGAAATTGGGAAGCCGTGCCCTGGCGATATGACGCGATGCGGAACTGCAACCTTGCCATCCGCCCCTGCCTTCCCCTATGTGCAGCGTCATGAGCACGGAAAAGGAAGGTGGACATCGGGCGCATGACATGCGCTTTTACGGCCGGCGCAAGTCGCGGCCCCTGAAGCCGCGCCAGCAACGGCTTATGGAAGAGCTGCTGCCGAAGGTATCGTTGCGAAATGTGCCGCCCGCGCTGTTGCGGACGCCAGCGGGGTTGTTCGAAAGACCGGTGGCGCGCGTGGTGCTTGAAATCGGCTTCGGCGGCGGCGAGCACCTGGCGCGGCGGGCACGCGAACATCCCGACTGGGGCTTCATCGGCGCCGAGCCGTTCATCAACGGCGTGGCAAAGATGCTGGTGGCGATGGAAGATCTCGCGCTCGACAACGTGCGCCTGTGGGATGGCGACGCCCGCGCCTTGTTGCCGCGCATCGGTGATGCGACCCTGGCGGAGGTGTGGCTGCTGTATCCCGACCCGTGGCCGAAGAAGCGGCACCACAAGCGCCGTTTCGTCAACCAGGAGAATCTGAGGCACATTCACCGGATACTGGAGCCGGGCGGAGTCTTCTTCTTCGCCAGCGACATTCCCGACTATGTGCGCTGGACGCTTCTGCACGTGCGCCGGCATGGCGGTTTCGACTGGCTGGCCACGCGCGCGGAGGACTGGCGCACGCCACCGGCCGGTTGGCCCGGCACGCGCTACGAGAGCAAGGCCCTGCGCGAGGGACGCACGCCTGCCTACCTGCTGTTCAGGAAATCGGGCGCACACGGCCCTTCGCGGTGAAGCGCGGTCCGACCTCTCTCGTGCCACCCTGGCCATCGTGGAAGACAGGCGGACCAGGCGGGCAGGGTGGAGAGCGGTGGGCTACAGTTGCGGCACGGGAAGCTTGCGCAGCAGGGCGCGGGTGATCTGCTTGGAAAATTCCACCGCCGGCTGATCGTAGGGGTCGATGTCCAGGATGTAGCCGGTGAGGATGGTTTCCAGCATGAAGTGCATGAACAAGGCGCCGAGCAGGTCCTCGTTCAGCCCACGGATGTGAAAGGTGCGCACGGGACGCCCCTTGCGCATCAGGCTCTCCACCGTGGCGCGCTGTTCGCAGTCGGTCAGGTCGCCGATGGTGTGGCCGCCGAGGCAGTTCAGCCGTTCGTCCGCGTCCCGGGCCAGCACCGCCGGGGCGCGGTAGCCCAGCCCGGCCGTTTTCGGCATGACGATGGTGAACAGCTTGTCGTTGGGACCATCCAGGAACAGTTGCAGCTGTGAATGCTGATCCAGCGGCCCGGTGGCGCTGACCGGCAGGGGGCCCTTGCCCTGCTTGCCGAGGCTCTCCGCCCACAGCTGCCTCCACCAGGCGGTGAACAGGGTGAGCTGGCTGGTGTAGGGCATCATGATGACGGCCTTGAGCTGGCCGGCGTTGAGAAAGCCCGCGTGCAGCGCCGCGCCCATCAGAGGCGGGTTGTCCCGGGCGGGGGTGTTTTCGGACAGGGCCAGGTTCAGCATGTTGGCGGCGGCGGCGCGCAGGCGCGCGGTGTCCAGCCCCAGCAGGCTTGCCGGCAACATGCCGACGATGGAAAAGGGGGCGAAGCGCCCGCCGATGTCGGGGGGATGGTCCAGCACCGGAATGCCGTGCAGCCCGGCGATGCGCAGCAGCGGGTTGTCGCGGGGTTCGCCGGGCTCGGTGATGATGAGCATTCGCTGCGCCAGCGAAGAGCCCAGGCCGTGCACTTGCAGGTAGTCTATGGCCCACAGGCATTGCATGAGCGTTTCCGCCGTCGATCCGGACTTCGACACCACCAGGAAACGCAGTCCTTCCAGGTTCAGGCGGCTGATGAAGCGTTCCATCCAGGGGGTTTCGGGATTGTCCATGACGTGAAAGGCGGGATTGGTCTGATCGCCGCCGCGCAGGAAGCGCGAAAGCTGGTAGAGCGTGCGCGGGGCCAGCGCCGAGCCGCCAATGCCGAAAAGCACGATGTCGCTGGCGCCGGCGGCGAATTTCTGCGCCGCCAGGCGGATCTGCACCAGGTCGTCGGTGCGATGGACGATGGAAAGCACCGGCGCCTGGCCGGCGTGGTATTCCTCGCGCAGGCGGGCGAGCGCCTGTTGGGCGGCGGCGAGCGCCTTGTTCATCTCCGTTCTGGACAGGCCGCTGGGGCCAATGGTTTCGGCCAGGCAACCGCTGATGTCCTGCGCGTAGGGCAGGTGCGTGGCGGCGGTGTTCGGCGTGGCGTCTTCCAGCGCGGCGGTGATGGACATGTCTTGCATTCGCCCCCGTGATGGCCCCATTCTCCACCCACCGTTAATAGGGTAGAAACCTCACCAAATGGTTGACCGGGCGGGAGGTGGCGATGGCCAATCATGGCC
>JALVRJ010000279.1:0-1021 GCA_027031305.1 Hyphomicrobiales bacterium
GCCTTCCGCGAGCGCGCGGGCGGCAAACATGCTGGCCGACACCGAATTCACCGGCCAGACCTACCGCTCCTTCGAGCTCGTCGCGCCGGTGCCGGACTTCTGTCGCAAGGTCTGCGAAAAGGACGAGGGGTGCCAGGGCTGGACATTCGCCTGGCCCGGCAAGAAGGGCAAGCGGGCCAAGTGTTTCCTTTTTCGCTCGGTAACGGACAAGCGCAAGGATACCTGCTGCATCGCCGGATACCGCAAGAAGAATTTTTCATTCGGCAGTGCCGTGTCCGATTGGCTCAAGCATGACGAAGAGCCTCGACAAGCCTCGCGGGAAGCCTCGCCGGAACGGAAAGAATCCGCCACCGTGCAAGAGGAAGGAAAGCCGAAAACCAGCCGCGAAACCATGCCATCGACGGCCAACGTTTCCGCCGCGGACGATGAATTGGCCCGCGACCGGCAACGGGAGGAAAAGCGCGCCCGATGCCGCGCCTATGCAGAGACGGCCATCGCCGCCAACCGCGAAGCCAGAAAGCTGGGTTGCGGCTTTCGTGGTGGCCTGTGGAACGCCAGTTACGAGGCATACTTCCGGTCATGCATGAAGAAGCCACTGCAAGCCGCCGAATGGAAAACGAAGAAGCGCGCGGCACAACTACGGGAATGCCGCAGTGAAATGGCCCGGCGCCAGTTCGAGGCGCCACCGCCCGTGGAACAACGCACCGAGATCGCGCGCGACGAGCCGCCCCCCGCCGCCCGCGAGCTGATGCGCCGTGCGCCCTATGCCTACAGCTGGCTTGTCCGTTCGGGCCCCGGGCCGCGCGTCACGCCGTGGCGTCCCAGCGTGTCGGGAAAGTGCCCGCTGGTGCGGGACTGTGAATGCCCCCAGGCCAACACCTGTGGCGTCTACGAACCGGGTGACATCGCCACCTATTGGCCCCTGGGCTGTGAAGGCCCGCCGGCCCTTGTCGTTTGCCGGGTGCGCCGCCGGTAAGCCTTTCGCGGGCCAACACACCGGAATCGGACGCCAGCCTTGTCA
>JALVRJ010000279.1:1031-4271 GCA_027031305.1 Hyphomicrobiales bacterium
GCAATCAAAACAAAATAGTCCGTGTAGGTACAGACAACAAAATGGACATATTGGACATAGAAATAGTTGATAGTGGTCCGGATTATGTCGTCGTTAAAGGTGTCCCGGAAGCCAGCCGTGTCATCGGAGAGGATAATGTCCCGCAACAACGGCAGGAACACCATCAGGGTGGCCACCTGGAACGTCAACGGCATTCGCGCCCGGCTGGCCACCGTCAGCGAGTGGCTCAGGGACACCGCCCCGGACGTGGTTTGCCTGCAGGAGATCAAGACCGAGGAGAAGAACTTCCCCGCCGAGGCTTTCGAGGACCTGGGCTACAACCTGGCCATCCATGGCCAGAAGGGCTTCAACGGCGTCGCCATCCTTTCCAGGCTCCCCATCGACGAGATAAGGCGCGGCCTGCCCACCTGGCCTGACGAGGAGCAGGCCCGCTACATCGAGGCCGTCGTCTCCACCGAAACGGGCGCGCTGCGCGTCGCTTCCGTCTATGCGCCGAACGGCAACCCCGTGAATACCGAAAAATTCGACTACAAGCTGCGCTGGCTCGAGGCCTTCCACGCGCACGCCGCCGACCTGCTGAAGCTCGAGGAACGCTTCGCCCTCGGTGGCGACTACAACATCATCCCGACGCCGCGAGATGCGAAAAACCCAGAGGAATGGGAGGGCGACGCCCTGTTTTCGCCACAGGCCCGCGCCGCCTGGCGCAAGCTGATCAACCTCGGGCTGGTGGACGCCGCCCTCGCCTGCAAGGGCGATCCGCGGCAATTCACCTTCTGGGACTACAAGGGCGGCGCCTGGCAGAAGAACGACGGCATCCGCATCGATTTCGTCTTGCTTTCCCCCCAGGCCGCCGACGCCATGGTGGATGCCGGCACCGACAAGCGCGTGCGCGCCTGGGAAAAACCCTCCGACCACGTGCCCCTGCTGGTCGAGCTGGATCCGCGCCATCAGGGCATGTTCACGCAGCCGCCGTTCAGCGCGGCCGCCGCAGGCGGTAAATGAACCCGCTCAGATCGTCGGTGATGTAATACCATATTGCGTAATGTCTGACTGGTGAGACCGCCCCGCGCCCCCACCCAAGCCCTTGTTTTTCACAATTTGGGGGCCCAAGTGGGGGCGCGGGGTTTCTGCGTGGTCCTTTATGCATTCTGGTATGAATTGCGCCATCAGGTGCTTCGAACACGTCCACCGGCCGCCCGAGCACATTCCCGTCTTCCAGGAAGCCTGTCACGTAGGGGCGGTGGATGATGCGCCGGTTGCCCCGGAATTCCAGCCACACGACATCGTAACCGACCTTCCGGGAACGGTTCCACGAGCCATGGCGAGCGATCAACGCCACCGTCCCTGGCGCAATGTCCGGCTGGTGCCGCAGAAAACGGATGGAAAGCGGCGTGGAATGCGCAGCGAAGGTATGCACCGGCGGCGTGAAATGCACGCCCCTCGGGCGCTTGTCCCAATATTCCGGGTCCTTCAGCGCCTCCTCGTGCACGAAGAGCCAGCCATGATGCCGCCCGCAGACGATGACATTCAGTTCCTCGCGGGGATGATCATCGCCCAGCCAGTCGCGCCCGGCATTCACCGCATAGAGCCACCCCGCTCCTGGCTCGTCGCCGGGCCGCCAGTCGAACCCGACGGAATTGCGCAAGCCCCGCGCGCAGACTTGCGGCGGCTCCCCGGGCCTGAAGCCTGAAGCGGATGATGGCCGCGCGCCAGGGATGCTTCTCGATACAGACATGCAGCTTGAGCCGATGGACAGGTAGAACCACCCATCCGGCCCCTTGCGGATGGTGCGGCTCACATGCCCCCACGCGGCAGGCCGGAAAGCACCACCCTGCCCTTTCCCGTGACGCGGCCTTCGCGGTAGGGCCAGCGCGTCACCCGGTGCTCTTCCGCCACGTAAAGCCAGCCATCGGCCAGTTCCAGCCCGTGCGGCAGGTTCAGCCCCTTCAACAGCACGGACACGCCGTCCGAGCGCCCGTCGCCATCCTTATCGGCCAGCACGCGAAAAACCTTTCCGCTCGAATAGCCTGAGAC
This sequence comes from Hyphomicrobiales bacterium, assembly GCA_027031305.1. Taxonomy (GTDB): domain Bacteria; phylum Pseudomonadota; class Alphaproteobacteria; order Rhizobiales; family Aestuariivirgaceae; genus Thermopetrobacter. The sequence continues at coordinate 3,066 of JALVRJ010000279.1, forward strand.
GACAAAGGCCCGGTCGTGTCCCGAACCATCAGCCGAATGCCTGCGGGAAGCCGCGCGAACACGGAAACCCTGGCTTCGCGCTCGTGCACCAGCAGCCGCGGCGCCCCCGCCAGGTCGCTACCATCATGGCCCGCGATGACGGCAAACGGCGCGCTTCCCAGAAGGAAGGCCGCCACGCCAAACGCCTTCATGAACCCGATTGTGCGCTTTCGAGGCGGCGGCTGACAAGGCATCCACGACGGCCATTTCACGCCTTGGCGGCAAGCTTTCTCATTTTTGCTTCCAAATCGCCCATGCCCACCAACCGCCGCTCGTAGGTCAGCCCCAGCCGCCGCGCCGCCTCGCGCGCCTTTTCGTCGAGTGCCGGATCATCCGTCTGCGCCAGGTAGACGAGCTTCTCGTAGTTGCCGAAATAATCCCGCAACAGCTCCGGATGCTCGTCCAGCATCATGCCGCGCCACACGAGGCTGTCGAAATGCCGCGCCAGGTAATCGGTCAGGAAATAGCTGCGCGCATCGTCCTCCAACCGCTCCAGGAACGCTTCCACGCCCGAGAAGAAGGCATAGCAATGCGCCCCCGGCAGGCGCTCAACGCCCGCCTCTTCCAGCACCTCGTCCAGCTTGCCGCCGGTGCCGCAGTCGCCATAGGCCACGAACACCCGCTCGTAGCCCTCGCGGCGGGCCTGCGCGATGCGCGCCTTGACGCCCTCGGGGATGTATTGCGGCGTATTGTGCCAGGCGGCGGGCAGGCAATGCAGGTCCAGCTCCTCCAGTCCCAGTTGCTTCTTCAGCAGAAGGATCTCGCGCGCCAGCGCTCCACAGGCGATCACCAGCGTGCGCCCGCGCCCCTTGTTCGTGACCACTTCTTCCGCGCCATCGCCGGCGGAAACGATCAATTCCTCCTCCGGCGCCAGCCGCGCCCCCGGCGGAAGCGACCGGCGCGACGCCCGTTCGCGCCGCTGCTCCCTGCGCGCACGGGCGGCACCGCGGCGGCGTCTCCTGTCCCTGCCCTCGCTCATGGTTCTCTTCATGCCGGAATCGCGTCAGAAAACAAGCCCGAAGACCATGAAACCCGCCCGCTGGAAATCAGCGGGAAAGCCGGAGAGGGCCGATGGAAATGAAGCCCCGGCTCTTCAGCCGCCATTGATGATGTTGGTGCGGCTGCGCGGACGGCGACGCCTTTCGCCACGCCGCTTGGGTGTGCCAT
>JALVRJ010000280.1:0-2908 GCA_027031305.1 Hyphomicrobiales bacterium
GCCAGCGGGGCCGCCAGCGCGTTCGGGGCGCCGGCCAGCAGCGCCAGCCACGCGACCACGGCCGCCACCGTTCCGACGCCAAGGCCCACCAGCGGCAGGGCGCGCATGGCCCGCGGCCAGTCCGCGCCATTCTGCCAGCGCATTGGCACCGGCAGAATGGTCAACAGCGCCGTGGCCGCCGCCATGTCCGCCAGCCAGCCGCGCCAGCCCGTGACCACCTGCTCCGCGTTTCCCGTCTTGCCCATCGCCGCTGTCCGCTTCCGCTTGTTGCCCGCCGCCAGCGGGGTTATAGCCATTGCCGTTGACGGGCCCAAATGGAGTTTCGCTCATGAACACGCCAGCCACTGGCATTGCATTGCCGGAAATTACTTCCCTCGAGGATATCCACGCCTTGCTGAAGGACCTGCCCGGACCCGACGAAGAGGCCCGCCACAAGGCCGTGGAGCGCGATGCAGTGCTCACCAAGCCGCCCGGCGCCCTTGGCCGGCTGGAGGAAATCGCCGCCTTCATGAGCGCCTGGCAGGGCCGCCATCCACCCGCCTGCGAGCGGGTCAAGGTGGCGGTGTTCGCCGCCAACCACGGCGTGGCGGCGCGTGGCGTCTCCGCCTTCCCGCCCGACGTGACGGCGCAGATGGTGGCCAACTTCGCCGCCGGAGGCGCCGCCATCAACCAGTTGTGCGCGGCCTTCGGCCACGAACTGCAAGTGCTGGCGTTGAACGACCTCCGGCCAACCGGTGACATCTCGTGCCAGGAGGCCATGACCGAGACCGAATGCCTCGCCGCCATACGCGCCGGCATGAACACCCTGGCGGGGCAGGGAAGTGGCGCCAGGCCCGATCTCGTCTGCATCGGCGAAATGGGCATCGCCAACACCACCGTCGCCTCCGCCTTGTTGCACGCCATTTTCGGCGGCCATGCCGAGGACTGGGTGGGGCCGGGCACCGGCGTCGACGAGGCCGGCGTGCGTCACAAGGCCACCGTGGTGGCGGCGGCCGTGAGGCGCCATGGGGAAGCGCGCGACAACCCGCTGGAACTGTTGCGCCGCCTCGGCGGCTTCGAATTCGCCGCCATGCTGGGCGTCATTCTCGCCGCGCGGCTCAACCGCGTGCCGGTGCTGCTGGACGGCTTCATGACGGCCGCCGCGGCGGCCGTCGCCCACGCCGTGTCGGCCGACGCCACCGCCCATTGCCTGGCCGGCCATGTTTCCGCCGAGCCCGCCCACGCCCGCGCCCTGGCGGAGATGAATCTGCGGCCCCTGCTGGACCTGGACATGCGGCTGGGGGAGGGCACCGGCGCTGCCCTGGCGGCGCAGGTGGTGAAGGCGGCCGTGGCCACCCACGCCGGCATGGCCACCTTCGACGAAGCGGGCGTGAGCGGCAAGGAGCGGTAACAAGACCGCGCCACGCCCTCGACCAACCACTGTCCCGCGCGCCTTTCGCGCGAATATGCTCTTTCTCTCCCCCGTGATTTGTTGATAAAAGCCCCATGACACAGGATGAAAACGAAATTTCCGCAGGGGGCGGCAAGGCAAATGGCCCAGGAACGACGAGAAAAGGGGGGGAAGGGGCGCGGCGAGAGTGGCTTGTGGGACACGGTGCGCCTGTTCGTCGAGGTGCTGCTCATCGCCTTCGTCATCCGCACCTTTTTCTTCCAGCCATACAACATCCCCTCCGCCTCCATGGTGCCCACCCTGCTGGTCGGCGATTACCTCTTCGTCAGCAAGCTGTCCTATGGCTACGGGCCGCATTCCTTCGATTTCCGCATCGCGCCCTTCGGCCATGAGATCATCAGCTTCGGCCCGCTGCCCTTCAGGGGCCGCATCTTCGCCGACACGCCCGAGCGCGGCGACGTCGTCGTCTTCAAGCTGCCGCGCGACCCCAAGGTGGACTACATCAAGCGCGTCATCGGCCTGCCCGGCGACCGCATCCAGGTCGTCGACGGCGTGGTCTACATCAATGACAAGCCCGTGAAGCGCGAATACGTTGGCGAATACGAGATTCCCGAGGGCGCCTACGCCGGGCTCAAGGTGGCGCAATACCGCGAAACCCTCCCCAATGGCAGAAGCTACATCGTGCACGATGCTGGCCTCACGCCCATGGACAACACCGGCGTATACGTGGTCCCCCCCGGACATTACTTCATGATGGGCGATAACCGCGACAACTCCACCGACAGCCGCGACCTGCGCATGGTCGGCTACGTGCCCTACGAGAACCTGGTGGGCGAGGCGAAGATCATTTTCTTCTCCCACAACGAGAAACTGTCCCCCTTCCTGCCCTGGACATGGCCCACCGGCATCCGCTGGTGGCGGATTGGCACCTGGCTGGGCTGAACACCTCTCGTGAAAGCGCATGATGAACAAGGCCGCTGACAACGCAGACCATGCCGACGCCAACGAGCCGCGGGAATCCACCCTGGCGGAGCGCTTCGCGCGAATCACCGGCGTGCGTTTCAACGACCCCCACTTGCTGACCCACGCGCTCACTCATTCCGAAGACGCCGGGCGCGGTGCCGGCGCGCGCGACTACGAACGGCTGGAATTCCTCGGCGACCGCGTTCTGGGCCTGGTGGTGGCCCAGGAGCTGTTCGACCGCCACCCGGAAGAGGGCGAGGGCCTGCTGGCCAGGCGCCTCAACCAGCTGGTGCGCCGCGAAACCTGCGCCGAGGTGGCCCGCGCGCTGGGCCTGCACGAGCTCATGCGCACCGCCAGGACGGCCGAGCGCAAGCAGGTGCAGGCCTCGCAGAAGGTCCTGGCCGACCTGTGCGAATCCGTCATCGCCGCCATTTATCTCGACCAGGGGCTTGAAGCCGCTAGAAAATTCATCATCTCCCGCTGGGAGCCGCTGTTCGTCCGCCATGCGCAGGCCCCGCGCGACGCCCAGCCGGCCTTGCAGGACCCCCCGATAGA
>JALVRJ010000280.1:2918-4243 GCA_027031305.1 Hyphomicrobiales bacterium
ATCGGGCCCGTGTTCACCGTCGCGGTGCGCGTCGAGGGCCTTGGCGAGGAGCGTGGCGAAGGTCCCAGCAAGCGCGCGGCCGAACAGGAAGCCGCCGGCAGGCTGCTGCGGCGGGCCGAGAGCGGCGGTCGGAACGCGCGCGAAAACGAGAATGGAAAGAAAGATTCGAGCACATGAACGACGCCATGAACGACCCTGAAACGCACGAGGAAGAAAGCGGGGCGAGGGGTGAAGAGCACGAGGCCCACGACGAACCGCGCACCGACGACAAACCGACGGAAGGCGAGGCGAAGGCCGTGAAGGATGCCGAGACCCGCTGCGGCTTCGTCGCCATCATCGGCGCGCCCAATGCCGGCAAGTCCACCCTCATCAACCAGCTGGTGGGCACCAAGGTGTCCATCGTCACCCACAAGGTGCAGACCACCCGCACCCGCGTGCGCGCCGTGACCATCGTCGGCGACAGCCAGATCATCTTCGTCGACACGCCGGGCATCTTCAAGCCGAAGCGCAAGCTCGACGAGGCCATGGTGGAGGCCGCCTGGGGTGGCGCGGCGGACGCCGACGTGGTGGCCCTGTTGGTGGACGTGCGCCGCGGCCTGGACGAGGAGAACCGGCGCATCATCGACGGCCTGAAGCAGGTCGGCCGCAAGGCCATTCTGGTGCTCAACAAGATCGACCTCATCGAGCGGCCGAAACTGCTGGAACTGGCGGATGCATTCAACAAGGCCTTCCCGTTCGAGGCCACGTTCATGGTCTCGGCGCTTAAGGGCGAGGGCGTGGAGGATCTGAAACGGTATCTCGCCGAGCAGATGCCGCCCGGCCCATGGCTTTATCCGCCCGATCAGCTCTCCGACCTGCCGCTGCGCCTGCTGGCGGCGGAGATCACGCGCGAAAAATTGTATCTGCGGCTGCATGACGAGCTGCCCTACGCCTCGCACGTGGAAACGGAAAGCTGGGAGGAGCGGCCCGACGGCTCGGTGCGCATCGAGCAGGTCATCTACGTGCAGCGCGACAGCCAGAAGAAGATCGTCATCGGCAAGGGCGGGCAGACCATCAAGGCCATTGGCAAGGCCGCGCGCGAGGAACTGCAATTGTTGCTGGGGCGCAAGGTGCACCTGTTCCTGTTCGTCAAGGTGCGCGAACACTGGGACCGCGACCCCGAGCGTCTGCGCAACCTCGGTCTGCTGGAGTGAACAGGCCACTCCCCCGCCCAACCACCATGCCCCACAATTTTCGGGTGGTTGGGCGGGGGAGTGGGCTGGTGCGCTGCGCTACAGCGCAAGAATCCCTGCGCAACCTCGGCCTGCTGGAATAAGGAATTGGCC
>JALVRJ010000281.1 GCA_027031305.1 Hyphomicrobiales bacterium
CCAAAGCGCCACGTCTCGCCCGAATCATAATCCTTGAACAGGGTGAAACGATCGGCGAACTCCGCCTTCGCCGAAGGAAAACTCAGCAGGATCATGATCACCACCGCACCCGCCACCATGGCGTAGAAAGCGAAGAAGATGATGCGCCGCCGCAGGCGCGGCTGGTTGGTGGTGATGAAGGTGAGAATCCCCAATAGCGCGAACGATCCTATGGTGACGATCCACGCCCCGCGCGAAAAGGAAAGGAAGATCGCTCCAAGGATGAGCAGCAGCGAGAACAGGCGCGCCAGTTTGTGCCGCGCCACGCCCAGCATCAGGTCCTGCAACAGGAACACCGCCGGTGGCACCAGCCAGACGGAATAGACGTTCGGATCCTTGAAGCCCCCCTTCACCCGCACCTGCCACTTGGCGAAGATCTCGTTGGTGCCGGCGATATCGAAATATCCCATCAGCCCGGCGATCGCCCCCACCACGCCGGAGATGATCCAGGCGTTGCGCACCACTTTCGCCACGTCTTCCGGGTGGCGGATGGTGGCCATGGCGAAAAACACGGCGGTGACGGCGAGGTAGATGGATACGTAGAAGAACAGGCTCACGCGCCGCGTTAGCGTGGGAGACATATGCCCCAACTGGGCGACGCTGAAGGCCCCGCCCACGTTGTACAGAGCCAAAAAAATGATGAGCGGCGCGATGAACACGCTGGCCGCCAGCCCGCCGGGGAGGAAAATGATGAAAGTCAACACGAACAGGATTTCATACGGCGCTGGTTCCATCAGCACATACCAGCCGGAAAAGACCAGCAGCCAGAGCATGATCATCTGCGCCTGTCGCAGGGTGAAGCCGGCCGCGGCCGCTGGGCGGATCCCGTTCCCGGAAGGCAGGGAGGGTGCTTGGGGAGGCATCTGCGTGTTCATGGATGACATGTGGCTACGGCCCGTTGCGGAGGCTCCAGATCGCGAGGCACGAGGCCAATCCATGACTTGACTGCGGCCAGAAGCGGGTCAGGAAAACCTGACATCTCGTGCACGAAAAACCATCAGGGACGCCGGCGGAACGGCCATGGCTATTGCCGCCGGCGCCCTGTCTGGCTTTACTCGGGGCCCCCGAACCGTGGCCGCGGCCCGGGGGGTACGCAACTCACATCCACGAATGGGAAGATAGGCCGGCGATGTTTAACGCCCAACTAAGGAGACGCCAACATTTGGTAAAGGCCAGCTGATGCGTGTTTCAATTTGGCAAGGTCACTTGATGGATAATGAATTCGTTAGCGATGGGCGCGCTTGGTGCAACCAAACAGGCATGAAAAATTCCCGATAGATTGAGTCCGCTTTTTGCTTGATTGAAGAAAAAATTATCCAAGGTTGGAAAACGCCAATTTTTTAATTTTTCCTCGGGTCTACATGATGTTAATATGATCATGCCTGTCTGGTGCATATGCCCCCGGTACGCCAGGATGGGCAGGCCCACTCCCGCCCAGGCGGGAGTGGGCCAACTTTTTCATCACACCCATGTTTTTCATTCGCAGGATCTCGCGATACCTCACAGCGGTGGCTGAAGGGCCAGGATCATCCGATGCAGCGTCGGATTCATCCAGTTGCGCCCGCCAAAGGCCATGTAAGCCACCTTTCCCTCGGGGTTCAGCACGAAGGTAATGGGCTCGGTAAACACGCCCCACGCCCGCGCCACGCTCTTCTTCGGATCATGCAAAATGGGCAGAGTGAGGCCATTTTCTTTCGCAAATTCAAGAACTTCTTCCTTGCTGTGCCCAACGTGAATGGTCAAGACCTGCACGTCCAGCTTGCCCAGTTTCTCCCACATCTGTTGCAGTGCCGGCATTTCCACCCGGCACACGGGGCAGGAGATGGACCAGAAATTGATCACCACCACCTTCCCCTTCAATCGCGAGAGCTGCCAGACATTGCCATTCATGTCTTCCAGGATGAAATCCAGGGCTGGCGGCTTCTTGTGGACGGGGGTGAGCAACTGCACGCCCTGCGCCCATGTCGGCTTGGAAGGCACCACCCATGTCAGGGTGGCAAGACCGAGAATCACCAGCATGGAAAAAATCCGAGCCAAACCCGAAAAGAAGGTTCGGAGTGCCACGATCATGAAAAATGCCCCTGATGTTCGTTGTGAGGGCCTCAGCCACTCTCCGCTCCGCGCAGCCACTGCGCCACGTCGCGCGCGAAATAGGTCAATACACCATCGGCCCCGGCCCGGCGGAAGGCCAGCAGGCTTTCCATCACCACCTTGCGCTCGTCCAGCCAGCCATTCAGGCACGCGGCCTTCAGCATGGCGTATTCGCCGGACACCTGATAGGCGAAAACGGGCAGGGTAAAATTGTCCTTCAACAACTTCACCACGTCAAGGTAGGGCATCCCCGGCTTCACCATGATGGAATCCGCCCCTTCCTCGATGTCCATCGCCGCCTCGCGCAGGGCCTCGCGCGCATTGGCCGGATCCATCTGATAGGTGCGCTTGTCGCCCTTCAGGTGCGCGCCGGAACCCACCGCGTCGCGGAACGGCCCATAGAAAGCCGAGGCGTATTTGGCGGTATAGGCCATGATGTGCACGTTGCGCAGCCCCGCTTCCTCCAGTGCCTCGCGAATGGCGCGCACGCGCCCGTCCATCATGTCCGACGGCCCCAGGATATCGCATCCCGCCGCTGCCTGGTTCAGCGCCTGCTTTACCAGCGCATCGACGGTTTCATCGTTCATGACGATCCCTTCCGGGTCGATGAGCCCGTCCTGTCCATGGCTGGTGTAGGGGTCCAGCGCCACGTCGGTCATCACCCCGATGTCATCGCCGAACTCCGCCTTGATGGCGCGCACCGCCCGGCACACCAGGTTGTCCGGATAATATGCCTCGTGCGCGTCCTCCGAGCGCTTCTCTTCCGGCGTATTGGGAAACAGCGAAACCACTGGAATGCCGAGCTCGACGGCCGTTTCCACCTCGCGCAGCAGTTCGTCGATGCTCAGCCGTTCCACGCCCGGCATGGAGGCCACCGGCTGACGCTGCCGCTCACCCTCGATGACGAACAGCGGCCAGATGAGATCGTCCACGTGCAGCGTGTTTTCGCGTACCAGCCGGCGCGACCAGCCGTGCCGTCGTGCCCTGCGCGGCCGCGCCAGGGGAAAGGATGCATGAAGAGCGCAAGCCATCTTGGCGATTCTCCAATGGATAAAGCCCGTTCGTTGGCAGGCAAGCAAACATCCCGCAAGCCCCGCTGTCAACCTCGCGGCCTGGCTGTGCGGGGCGCAGCCCATGCGTGGAAGGGAGAAGGCACAAGCTGATGAAAGGCGCTCCAGGGGCACGGTGCGGGCAAGTCCCCCAATTCGAGACTGATGAGGTCAGTGGAGAAACGGGCGGAACAGGAATGATACCGGCTTGCACAAAGGCTGACCGGTGCAAACCACCCCGCGCCCCCGCTCAAGCCCTTGTTTTTCATGATTTGGGGGGCTTTTGCGTGGTTCTTTATGCATCTGTAAGGCGACGGAATTGGTGAGCAAAGAGGGGTAAGGCGGGATTAGGTGGGAGAAGGCGGGATAAGGTGGGAAAAAGGCCGAAGGAACGGGCGGTTGTGGGAAGTTTGAGGGCGTCGGGAGGTGCCCTTTTCGTTTGACCAGGGCGGAGGGTGCGTCACAATTCGTGACGCAGCCAAGGTGAACCAGAAGCGAACACGAGGCGGTTTGCTCACGAATTGTGTCGCGCCCGGGAATGGCGGCGCGCGCGCGGAAAGTCCGGAAAATCAACGGAAAACGAGGCATGAGGAGCAGCGGACGGCTGGCAGAGAACTCGGACGGGGCGCCAGGTTTGTCTCGCGGGCGTCCGACTTCGCGAAAAACGCCGTAAAAACAATGGAAAGAGAAATTACGCCGGAACCACGAAGAACAACAGGGGAACGCAGTGGAATGCAACCGGTGGGTGAATGTGGAACCTCAATCCCACTCGATGCCGGTGCGGTGGCCGATGTCCTTGAGCGCCTCGATGACCTTGTTGGACTGCGTCGGCGTGAGCCAGTCCGGGTCGTCCACGCCGGTGAGGCGGCGGACGAATTTCACCAGGGATGCGGGGTTCGGATCGCGCCAGACGCCGTGGCGCTTGAGCTCACCCCACAGCGCCCAGACCTTGCGCTGGTGGGCGTGTTTCGCCGGCGGGCGCCAGCGGCGGCCACCACGGGATGAACGGGCTGGGCGGCCCTTGCCGGGGCGCCAGCCGCGGCGGCGGAACTCGGCC
>JALVRJ010000282.1 GCA_027031305.1 Hyphomicrobiales bacterium
ACCCGGCCCCTACTCCCCCGTCGTGCCCTGCCCCCGTGCCGAGGCATCCAGAGGCGCATACCACAGCAAGCGATAAATCCCGTTTCCGGAGGAATGAAACGCCCTTCGCAAACCTGCGGCAAAAGCGGAAGGAAGCTGGAAAAACCCGGCGCACGACGGGACGGTGGAAAGTTCATTGCGGTTTTTCTCATGCACCATGTTTCACGTAATCCCTACGCAGTATCCATGCAACGGTCAGACCTGTCAGCAAGCCTATGAGCAATTCGGGGAAAAGAAATTCCTTGCCAGAAAGATCATGGAAATATTCAACCGAAAAAGCAGTTATCAATCCCATCATTCCTCCCAGGACAATCGTAAAGGGGTTGCTCTTTGTCATGGGATTTATGACATACTCCATGAGAAAAGAGCATATTATAGCCGGGATCGGAAGCACCATGTGCGCAGCGGCTAGGGAAAACATAAAAACCGCACCCAACAATCCCCCTCCAGCTTCTGGAACGGCCTCACCCGTAGCCCAAAACAACAACAGTACGAAAGTTATGAGCGTCGCCCACACGGGGCCGATATAAATTGGCAGAATTGTTCCTAGGAAAATTCTTTTAAGCCTCTTCAAGGACATTGGCTCCTCTTATCCGGATGCGGCGTTCGTAATTGCTCTGCTCTTCCCAATTTCAGAAGGAGGGATTGCTTCTTCTCGAGTGTTCGGCACGAAGCCCCCCACTCTACGGGATGTTACTGCTTCAGCTGTCGGCATCATCCCCGCCATCGGCCTCACCGCCTTGCTCAGCCGCCGGGGCCGTGTTCGCGGCACTTCCTTCCACTGGGGCTTCCTCGTCGAAATTGTCGCCGCTGTCTTCACCGCTCTCCCCCTCCACCTCGGAGATGCGTTCGGCGGATACGACGCGCTCGTCGTCCTCGGTGCGGAAGACGATGACACCCTGGGTGGCGCGGCCGGCGATGCGGATTTCATCCACGGAGGTGCGGATGAGCTTGCCCTTGTCGGTCACCAGCATGATCTGGTCGCCCTCTTCCACAGGGAAAGCGGCCACCAGGCGCCCGGTCTTGTCCGTCACCGCCATGGCCACCACGCCCTTGCCGCCGCGCGCGGTGATGCGATACTCATGGCTGGAGGTGCGTTTGCCGTAGCCCTTCTCGGAAAGCGTCAGGATGAACTGCTCCGCCGCCTCGATTTCGGCGAAGCGTTCCGGCGAAAGATCGTCTCCTTCGCCCTTCTTCATGCGGAAGTAGGCGTCGCGCTCCTCCGGGGCGATCTCGAAATGGCGCAACATGCTCATGGAGATGACCTCGTCGCCCTCCTCCAGCCGGATGCCGCGCACGCCGATGGAATTGCGCCCGGCGAACACGCGCACGTCCGTGACGGGAAAGCGAATGGCCTGGCCACCGGCGGTGGTGAGCAGCACGTCCTGATCCTCGGTGCAGATGGAAACGTCGAGGATGGCATCGCCCTCTTCCAGTTTCATGGCGATCTTGCCGTTGCGCTTTATGCCGGTGAAGTCGGACAGGCGGTTGCGCCGCACGTGGCCGGAGCGGGTGCAGAACATCACGTCCAGCCCGCCCCACTGCTCCTCGTCCTCGGGCAGCGGCAGCACGGAAGTGACCGTTTCGCCCTGTTGAAGCGGCAGGAGGTTGATGAGTGGCCGCCCGCGGGCATTGGGCGCGGCCAGAGGCAGCTTCCAGACCTTGAGCTGATAGGCCATGCCGCGAGAGGTGAAGAAGACGATGGGCGTGTGCGTGCTGGCGACGAAAACGCGGGTGACGAAATCCTCCTCGCGGGTCCTGACCCCTGCCCTGCCCTTGCCGCCGCGGTGCTGGGCGCGGTATTGGGCCAGCGGGGTGCGCTTGATGTAGCCGGCGTGGGTGACGGTGACCACCATGTCCTCCCGCGCGATGAGGTCCTCGTCCTCGAAGTCTCCGTCGGCCTCGGTGATTTCGGTGCGGCGGTCGTCTGCGAACTGCTCGCGCACCTCGTCGAGCTCGCCGACGATGATGTCCAGCACGCGCTGGCGCGAGCGCAGGATGTCGAGATAATCGGCGATTTCGGCGGCCAGCCTTTCCAGCTGAGTGGCGATTTCCTCCTGCCCCATGGCGGTGAGCCGGTGCAGGCGCAAGTCGAGGATGGCGCGGGCCTGCACCTCGGTCAGGCGGCAGGTGCCGTCGTCGTTGATGATCACTCGCGGGTCATCGATGAGGCGGATGTAGTGCAGCATGTCGGAAACCGGCCAGTCGCGGCCCATCAGCGCCTTGCGCGCTTCCTCCGGGTTGGTGGAGGAGCGGATGATGCGGATGACCTCGTCGATGTTCGACACGGCGATGGCCAGGCCCACCAGCACGTGCGCCCTGTCGCGCGCCTTGTTCAGCAGGTAGCGTGTGCGCCGGGTGATGACCTCTTCGCGAAAGCGCACGAATTCCACCAGCAGCTGTTTCAGATTCAGCGTTTCCGGGCGGCCCGCGACGAGGGCGACATTGTTGACGCCGAAGGTGGTTTGCAGCGGCGTGAAGCGGTAGAGCTGGTTGAGCACCACGTCGGGCACCGCATCGCGCTTGAGCTCCACCACAACGCGCATTCCATGGCGGTCGGATTCATCGCGAATGTCGGCGATGCCCTCGATGCGCCTTTCCTTCACCAGTTCGGCGATCTTCTCCACCATCGCCGCCTTGTTCACCTGGTAGGGGATCTCGGTGATGATGATGGCGTGGCGGTCCTTGCGGATTTCCTCGATGCTGGCCCGCCCGCGCACGACGATGGAGCCGCGGCCGGTATGGAAGGCGTCACGGATGCCCTTGCGGCCGAGGATGATGCCGCCGGTGGGGAAATCGGGGCCAGGGATGTGCTCCATAAGCTCGTCGATGGAAATGTCCGGATTGGCGATGAGCGCCCTGGTGGCGTCAATGACCTCGCCAAGATTGTGTGGCGCCATGTTGGTGGCCATGCCCACCGCAATGCCGCCGGAGCCGTTCACCAACAGGTTGGGGAAACGGGCGGGAAGCACCACCGGCTCGCGCTCGGAGCCGTCATAGTTGGGCTGGAAGTCCACCGTGTCCTTGTCGATGTCCTCCAGCAGGTAGCGGGCCACCGGGGCGAGACGCACCTCGGTGTAGCGCATGGCCGCCGGTGGGTCGCCGTCGACGGAGCCGAAATTGCCCTGCCCGTCCAGCAGCGGCAGGCGCATGGAGAAATCCTGCGCCAGGCGCACCAGCGCGTCGTAGACCGCCTGGTCGCCGTGCGGGTGATACTTACCGATGACATCGCCAACCACGCGGGCGGACTTGCGGTAGGGCCGGTTCCACAGATAGCCGTTCTCGTACATCGAATAGAGGATGCGCCGGTGCACGGGCTTCAGGCCATCGCGCACGTCGGGCAGCGCGCGGGCCACGATCACGCTCATGGCGTAATCGAGGTAGGAGCGCTTCATCTCGTCTTCGATGGAAATCGGCCGGATATCGTCGCCGCCGGCCGGCCGGCCGTGATCCTGTTCGGTCAAGGGTGCTTCCCCGGATTCAAGGCGTTGCGAGAAACGCCCGTGATGTTGCTGAAAAGGCGCGGAATCGCCCGCGCCTGTCCGACTCGCAAACTAGCAGATGACGGCCTCGCCGGCAAATCCGGGCGGGGCTTTTCCGGGGCTCGTGGAAGAGCTGAAAAATCGTTGATTTCCAGTCAGTTGCAAGGACTATGGCGAGAGCTTCAACAGCACCTCGCGGCCGCCGTGGCCATGCACCTTGTCATGGGCGCGCACCAGCACCTCGCCCTGCCCTTTCGGCAGGCGGGCGCCGGCGAGCGAACGGGTGAAGGGCTGTTCATTCACGTGCGGATGAAACAGCACGCGGCGGGCCAGCTCGCGGCCCGTCTTGGGGTCGATGATCTCGAAGCGGTCGGCATAATGATCCCAACCGGTGTCGGCATGGCGGATGGTGACCTCGAAGCGCCACGTGCCGTCCGCCCCGTGCGTGGCCCGGGCGCTCACCACGTCGGCCTCGCCGGCCAGCGCCGGACCGGAGATGACGGCCAGCGGCAGCGCCAGCATCGAAATCATGATTGGCAAGCCCTTCATCATGCGCGCCATCTCCCACCCCCTGCCCTGCTTGTGAAAAAGACCACGCATGGCCCCGGGAACCATTCCCGTCCTCTTTCTGCCACTCCCCCTTGGGGAGGGCAAATCACGAAGAGGACATCGACGGTGGCCTTATACCAAAA
>JALVRJ010000283.1:0-2020 GCA_027031305.1 Hyphomicrobiales bacterium
CCTTCGGCCTTGCTGACGGCCGACGAACTCGTCGACATGGTGCGCGCCTACAACCCGGACTGCGACGCCGGCTTGCTGCGCCGCGCCTACGACTTCGCGCGGGCCGCCCACGAAGGGCAGGCGCGCGCCTCCGGCGAGCCCTATTTCATCCACCCGGTGGCGGTGGCGGCCATCCTGGCGGGCCTGCGCATGGACGACGTGAGCATCGCCGCGGCCCTGCTGCACGACGTGGTCGAGGATACCGGCACCACCATCGGGGAAATCCGCGATCTGTTCGGCGAGCAGGTGGCGCGGCTGGTGGAGGGGTTGACGAAGATCCGCCGGCTGGACCTGATCTCGCGCGAGGCGGCGCAGGCGGAAAACCTGCGCAAGTTCCTCATCGCGGTGACGAAGGACGTGCGCGTGCTCATCGTCAAGCTGGCCGACAGGCTGCACAACATGCGCACGCTGATGCACGTGCCGCCGCACAAGCGCCGGCGCATCGCGCGCGAAACCATGGACATCTACGCGCCGCTGGCCGCCCGCATGGGCCTGCACGCCGTCCGCGAGGAGCTGGAGGACCTGGCCTTCGCCGAGCTGGATCCGGATGCCTATGCCCAGATCCAGGAGCGCTTGCGGCAGCTGCGCAAGCAGCAGGCCGACGTGGTGGAGGTGATCCGGCGCGAGATCGAGCGGGCGCTGGCCGAGCACGGGGTGGAGGCGGAGGTGAGCGGACGCGAGAAGCGGCCCTATTCCATCTGGCGCAAGATGAACCAGAAGCGCCTGGCGCTGGCGCAGGTGACGGACATCCTGGCGTTTCGCATCATCGTGGACGAGGTGGACGACTGCTACCGGGCGCTGGGGGCGGCGCACCAGCGCTGGAAGATCGTGCCGGGGCGGTTCAAGGACTACATTTCGGTGCCGAAGCGCAATGGATATCAGTCCATTCACACCACCGTGCGCGGCCCCACCGGCGAGGCCATGGAGCTGCAAATCCGCACCCACGACATGCACGAGGTGGCCGAGCGCGGCGTGGCGGCGCATGGGCTATACAAGGAGGCCGGGTCGCAGGAGGAAAGCGAGGCCGGCTACGTGCCGCCGCGCGAGGTGCAGGAAACCTTCAACTGGCTGCGGACGGTGGTGGAAGACCTGGAATCGGGCCGCACGCCGACGGAGATCCTGGAACACACGCGGCTGGAGCTGTTCACAGACCAGGTGTTCTGTTTCACGCCGAAGGGCGACCTGATCGTGTTGCCGCGCGGGGCGACGGCCATCGACTTCGCCTACGCGGTGCACACGGACGTGGGCAACGCGGCGGTGGGATGCCGCATCAACAAGCGCCATGCCTCGCTGATGACGCGGCTGAACAACGGCGACGAGGTGGAGATCATCACCTCGAAGGCGCAGACGGTGCCGCCCGAGGCGTGGGAAAAGGTGGCGGTGACGGCCAAGGCGCGCGCCGCCATCCGCCGCGCCACGCGACAGGCGCGGCGCGAGGAATACATCGCCCTGGGCGAGGAGATGCTGGAGCACTGGCTGTCCAAGCTGGGGCGGAAGTATTCGCGCACGCTGGTGGCGAAGGCCTTTCCGAAGCTGGGCATTCCGGACGTGGAAGACGGCCTGGAGGCGCTGGGGCGGGGCGAGTTGCAGGTGGCGGAGGTGTTGCGCGCGCTGGGGCTGAGCGAGGACGAGGTGCACGAGGCGGCGGAGCTGCCGGGGCTGCGCGCAACGGAGTCGGGGGGGCGGCTGATCAACCGCGAGGTGATCATCGTCAAGGACGCGCAGGTGAAGCGCCGGCTGCCCATCGAGATCGCCATGGATACCGGCGCGGTGCCGGGAGAGCGAATCATCGGTATCATCGACAAAGGCGTGATCAAGGTGCACCCGAGTTTCTCGCAGGCGCTGGAGCGTCACGAGGAGGCCGGCGATCATCGCTGGGTGGACCTGGGCTGGAATACCGAGGCGCTGGGTACGGCGGTGGGCAATCCACTCACCTTTCCGTTCATCTGGTGGGCGACCTACAATCTGGGTGGTCTGATCC
>JALVRJ010000283.1:2030-12314 GCA_027031305.1 Hyphomicrobiales bacterium
CTGGAATACCGAGGCGCTGGCCGGCCGGCTGTTTCCGGCGCGCATTCGCGTGACGGTGCACAACGAGGTGGGGGCGCCGGCGAAGGTGGCCGGCATCATCGGCGAGCACGCGGCCAACATCGAGAATCTGGTGATGACGCACCGGGCGGCGGATTTCTATGACTTCGACATCACGCTGGAGGTGCGCGACGTGGAGCACCTGAATGAAATCCTGTTCGCCTTGCGGGCGGCGGAGGTGGTGGTGGAAGCCGAGCGGATGACGGGATGATGCCGGGGGACGGCCCTTTCACGACGCCCCATGGTGGCCATATTGGGCTGGATTCCGTTTGGCGCATGTGGCATCTGTGCCGATGGAACGTTAACCACGAATTTTCCAACGGTAGTGTAAGACCTTCTCATGTTCGCACGGCGTGAAAAACCCGGCCTGTTGATGCGCGTCCGGCTATTTTTGTTTCCTCCAGGGGGCTTGCGCCGTGCGTGGATGTACATCTGGCACCGCACCAAGCGTATCTCCGCGACGCCCTACGCCATCGCCGCCGGGTTCGCGGCCGGCGCCTTCGTGTCGTTCACGCCGTTCATCGGCTTCCACTTCATCCTGGCGGGCATCCTGGCGTGGATCCTGCGCGGGTCCATCCTGGCTTCGGCGCTGGGTACGGCGGTGGGCAATCCACTCACCTTTCCGTTCATCTGGTGGGCGACCTACAATCTGGGTGGTCTGATCCTGGGCTATGACCTGAAAAGCGAGATTTCCATCGATTTGCCACATGGCTTCTGGATGATGCTTTTCACGCAGCCGGGTACGTTCTTCCACATGTTCTGGGAGGCGCTGGGGCCGATTCTGTTGCCGATGCTGGTAGGAGCCATACCCATTGGCGGCGCGGTGGGCATCGGCCTGTATTTCCTCGTCTACAAGGCCGTTGCGCGCTACCAGGAACGGCGGCGCGAGCGGCTGGACACGCGGCGCCGGCACTTGCAGGGGCAGGCGGCGGAATGATCCCTTCCTGCTGTCGCATCTGGCATGGTCAATCCGGCTCATGATCATCGGCATAGGCAGTGATATCGTCGAGATCGGGCGCATCGATCGGATGCTGCGGCGCCATGGCGAGCGATTCCTGAGCCGCATCTTCACGAACACGGAGCGGGCACTGGCCGAGCGACGCGGGACCGGGGCGCTGGCGCCGACGCTGGCCAAGCGCTTCGCGGCCAAGGAGGCGGCGGCGAAGGCGCTGGGGAGCGGTTTCGCCGGTGGGGTGAAATGGCACGAGATCGAGGTCGTCAACGACGATTGCGGCGCGCCGCGGCTGCGGCTGCATGGTGGTGCGCGGCGGCGGCTGCTGGCGCTGGTGCCGGAAGGAAGGGAAGCGCGCACGCACCTGACGCTTTCCGACGAGCGGCGCCACGCCCTGGCCGTGGTGGTCATCGAGGCCGTGACGGCCAGGTGTTGAAGTACCAGCGTCGCGGGTTACGGGGCGGGGCGGACAAGTGGTTGTTTTGCCGCCCATTGCCGCCGCCTGCGGCCATTTGCTGCATTTCATGGCGTGGATTGCCTGTTTGCACGGACGCGAAGAGTATGCTGAAAGATCAAGGGCAATCCTTTTCGATACTCGCGGGGCCGATGGTCCGATGAACAGCAGCACGCCATTGCTGGACAGGATTCACACGCCGGAAGACCTGCGCCACCTGCCGAAGGAGGAACTGGCGCAGCTGGCGAAGGAGCTGCGCGCCGAGCTGATCGCGGCGGCGGCCGAAACGGGGGGGCACTTTGGCGCCGGGCTGGGCGTGGTGGAGCTGACCATCGCGCTACATTACGTATTCAACACGCCCGACGACAAGCTCATCTGGGACGTTTCGCACCAGGCCTATCCGCACAAGGTGCTCACCGGCCGCCGGCGGGGGCTGCGCAGCATCCGCAAGAAGGGTGGGCTGGCCGGCTTCACCAGCCGCGCGGAAAGCGCATACGACCCCTTTGGCGCCGGGCATTCTTCGACGTCCATCTCGGCGGCGCTGGGCATGGCCAAGGCGCGGGACCTGGCGGGCGGGAAGAACAACGTGATCGCCGTCATCGGCGACGGTTCGCTGGGCGCGGGGCTGGCCTACGAGGCGATGAACCACGCCGGCGCCACCGACACCCGCCTCATCGTGGTGCTTAACGACAATGGCATGTCCATCGCGCCGGCGGTGGGGGCGGTGACGAACTATCTCTCGTGGCTGGTGTCCTCGCGCCCGTTCCTGAGCTTGCGGGAAATGGCCAAGCAGGTGACCAGCCGTTTCCCGCGCCTGTTGCGCGAGGCCGCGGCCAAGGCCGACGAATACGCGCGCGGCATGGTGATGGGCGGCACCCTGTTCGAGGAGATGGGGTTCTATTACGTCGGCCCGGTGGATGGGCACGACCTGGACGTGCTGGTGCCAGTGCTGGAAAACGTGCGCGACGCGCCGGACGTGGGGCCGGTGCTGGTGCACGTGCTGACGGAGAAGGGCAGGGGGCACCCGTTTCCGAAGGACGATCCGGAGAAATATCACGCCGTGGCGCCATTCGACCCGAAAAGTGGCGAACAGAAAAAGCCGCCGCGCAACGTGCCCACCTATACGGAAGTGTTCTCTCGCGCGCTGATCGCCGAGGCCGAACGCGACGAGCGCATCGTGGCCATTACCGCCGCCATGCCTTCGGGCACCGGGCTGGACAAGTTCGCCGAGCGCTTTCCCGAGCGCATGTTCGACGTCGGCATTGCCGAGCAACACGCGGTGACCTTCGCCGCAGGGCTGGCGGCGGAGGGGCTGAAACCCTTTCCGTGCATCTATTCCACCTTTTTGCAACGGGCCTATGACCAGGTGATCCATGACGTGGCCTTGCAGAGACTGCCCGTGCGGTTCGCCATCGATCGTGCCGGGCTGGTGGGCAACGACGGACCGACGCACGCGGGCAGCTTCGATGTCGCCTCGCTCGTGTGCGTACCCAACATGGTGGTGATGGCGGCGGCCGACGAGGCCGAGCTGATGCACATGGTGGCCACGGCGGCGGCGTTTGACGAAGGACCCATCGCGTTTCGCTATCCGCGCGGGCCGGGCATGGGGGTGGAGGTGCCAGACCGCGGCGAGATACTGGAAATCGGCAAGGGGCGGGTGCTGCGCGAGGGCACGGACGTGGCCATTCTGTCGCTGGGTGCGCGGCTGGCGGAAGCCTTGCGGGCGGCGCGCGAACTGGAAGGCATGGGCATTTCCGTAACGGTGGCCGACGCGCGCTTCGCCAAGCCGCTGGACGTGGCGCTTATCGAGTGGTTGGCGCGCGAACACGCGGCGCTGATCACCATCGAGGAAGGAGCGCAGGGCGGCTTTGGCGCGCACGTGCTGGCGCATCTGGCCAATCACACGGAAACCTTGCAACGGGGGCTGAAGGTGCGCACCATGACCTTGCCGGACGTGTTTCTGCCCCATGCCTCGCAGGCCGAGCAATATGAGGACGCGGGCCTGACCGCGCGCGATATCGTCGCCAACGCCCTGGAACTTCTGGGCCGCCAGCGCCCACCGACCTTCACCGTCATCTCCGGCAACAACTGAGCGCTCACGCTTGGAGCGAGACGTCTCCGTTTTTTCGCCCTGCCTCTTTTCTCATCATTCCAGCAAAGCGCGATGTCATTCAGAAAAAAGTGCAATGCTTTGCCGGAAAATATTATGCCAGAATGCACAAAGAACCACGCAGAAACCCCGCGCCTCCACCCAACCCCCAAATTGTGAAAAACAAGGGCTTGGGTGGGGGCGCGGGGCAGTCTCACCGGTCAGACATTATACAATCTGGTGTTATGTAACCATTTGATTCCCCTAACAATCGTCATTGCCGGGCGTGTCCCGGCAATTCAGGGCCGAGGGCTCATGCGGTTATATGTGGCACCGGCCATGCCCCTAGAAAGATGGTGCTGCATGGCGTCCTCCACGCTCTTGTTCCTTTGCGCCCTCCACGGAACGCAAGGCCCTCACAGTTGGCGACCCATGATGCGAAATGCCCTGTATGCCCGGCACAAGGCCGGGCATGACGCAAGAGTCCGAAAGCACGCAATGGGATTTTCGCTGTCGGAGCCGCCGCGCTCCCACACTCTCATCCCGCGCTCAATAGCGGCACGGCGGCATCGCGCTCGTGCAGGTAGAGCAGATATCTAAGCGCCTGCCCGCGCTTGCCTTGCAGGTGCGGGTCCTGCGAGATGACCAGCCGTGCGTCGTCCCGCGCCATGGCCAGCAGCTCGTCGTGCAGGGCCAGGTCGGCGGCGCGGAACTGCGGCAGGCCGGATTGCTTCGCGCCCAGCAGGTCGCCGGCCCCGCGCAGCTTCAGGTCGGCTTCGGCGATGACGAACCCATCCTCCGTCTCGCGCATGACCTTCAGCCGTTCGCGTGCCGTGGCCGTGAGCGGTTCTCGATAGAGCAGCACGCAGCTCGACGGCTTTTCGCCGCGTCCCACCCGTCCGCGCAGCTGGTGCAGTTGCGCCAGGCCGAAGCGCTCGGCGTTCTCGATAACGATGATGCTGGCCTCGGGCACGTCCACACCCACTTCCACCACCGTGGTGGCCACCAGCACGGCAATCTCGCCGCGGCGGAAGCGCTCCATCACCGCATCACGCGCCTCGCCCTTCATGCGCCCGTGCGCCAGCCCCACCTTGCCGGGCAGCACTTGCTCGAGCAGGGTGAAGCGTTCCTCGGCAGAAGTGGCGGGCAGGGCGTCGGAGTCCTCCACCACGGGGCAGACCCAGTAGGCGCGCTCGCCACGCTCCACCGCCGCGCGAAGGCGCTCAACCACTTCGTCAACGCGCTGAAGCGGAATGGTGGCGGTACGGATGGGCTGGCGGCCGGGCGGCTTTTCGTCCAGCCGCGAGATGTCCATGTCGCCATAGAGCGCCAGCGCCAGCGTGCGCGGAATGGGCGTGGCCGACATGACCAGCACGTCGGCGGCGTGCTTCGCCTTGTGTTGCAGGGCCAGGCGCTGGTGCACGCCGAAGCGATGCTGTTCGTCCACCACCACGAGGCCGAGGTCGTCAAACACCACGTCTTCCTGAAACAGCGCGTGGGTGCCAATCACGATGTGCGCCTCGCCGGAGGCGATTTGCGCCAGCAGCTCCTTGCGCTTGCGGCCCTTTTCGCGGCCCGTCAGCAGCACGGCGCGCAGCCCCACCCGCTCCGCCAGCGGAGCGATGGTGGCGAAGTGCTGGCGCGCCAGCAGGTCGGAAGGCGCCATGAGCGCACTTTGCGTGCCCGCTTCCGCCGCGTGCGCCATGGCCAGCAGCGCCACGACAGTCTTGCCGGCACCGACGTCGCCCTGCAACAGGCGCAACATGCGCTGATCGCTCTCCATGTCGGAGATGATCTCGGCCACCGCGCGGTTCTGCGCGCCGGTGAGTTCATAGGGCAGGGCGGCCAGCAGGTGCCGGCGCAGCTTGCCGCTTCCCCGCAGCGCCCGCCCGCCGCGGCCCTTCACGTGGTGGCGCACCAGCGCCAGGGCCAGCTGCGAGGAGAGCAGCTCGTCGTAGGCCAGGCGTTGCCGCGCCGGGGAATCAGGAGCCAGGTCTTGCGCCCGCTGCGGCTTGTGCACGCGCTCAAGCGCCTCGCGGAAGGAAGGCCAGCCGCGCCGCCTCACCAGTGCCGGGTCCATCCACTCGGGCAGTTCGGGCAGCTTCTCCAGCGCCTGGCGGACGAGCTTGCCCAGCGTACGGGAGGTCAGGCCGTATGTTGCTGGATAGACCGGCTCCAGCGCGGGCAGGGCGGCGAATTCTTCCTTGCTCAGCACATGGTCGGGGTGGGGAATTTGCGGGCGGCCGCCATACCATTCCAGGCGGCCGGAGATGAACCGCTCCTCGCCGACGGGCAGCAGCTTTTCAAGCCACGATCCCCTGGCGTGGAAATAAACCAGCGTCAGGCACGCGCCCGTCTCGTCGCACACCTCCACCCGGTAGGGGGCGGGGCTGAAAGGGGGTGGAGCGTGGTGGCGCGCCACGCGTGCGCGGATGGTGATGATCTGTCCGCTCTCCCTTGGCAGTTCGGAAAGGGCGGGCATGTGCGAGCGGTCGATGACGTCTTGCGGCAGGTGCAGCAGCAGGTCGACGAGGCGGGCGGGCTGTTTCTCCGGGCGGTCGAACAGGCGCGCGGCGGCGGCGGCGATCTTCGGTCCCGCGCCTTTCAGGGTGGTGATGGGCGAAAACAGCGGGTTGAGCGGCTCCGGACGCATGGGTTCATCCTGTTTGACCGCCCACCACCCCGCTCCCCGGCATGGCGGGCGAGGGCTGGCCACGGGTTTGCGGGCCTTGCGTGCGGCCCCATCAGGCCGGGAAATAGATCTTGATGAAATACCAGATGGTGAGTAGCACGGCGAGCACGCCGATGATGCCGCGCAACAGCCGCGGATTGACCTTTGTCGCCAGCCAGCCGCCCAGCCAGCCGCCGGGCAGGGCGCCGGCGAAGGTGATGAGGGCGATGGGCCAGATGACGCGCCCACCGATGATGAAAATGCTCACGGAGATGGTCAGCAGCAGGGCGGTGACGACGTTTTTCAGCGCGTTGGCGGTGGCCGGCGGGAGGTCCGTGAAGACCGCGTAAAGCGAAATCATGAGCACGCCCAGCCCGGCACCGAAGTAGCCGCCATAGACGGCGAAGAGAAACTCCAGCAGTCTTTGCAGGCCGGTGTGGGCGGTGCGCCCCAGGGTGCGGCGCAGCCAGCCGCCGATATGGCGCGAGAAGATGAACATGATGGTGGCGAAGGCCAGCAGCCACGGCACGATGAACAGAAAGGCGCGCTCGGCGGTGGCGAGCAGCAGCAGCGCGCCGGTGGCGCCGCCGACGGCGGCGGTGAGGATGCGCGCGCGCACCGAGGGCTGCGTGATGTCGACGACATGCCATTGCGGCAGGACGGCGGAAACGCGCCCACCCCACAGGCTGAAGGCGGAGGTGGCGCTGGCCGAAGTGGGCGGCAGGCCGATTTCCAACAGCGCCGGAAAGGTGAAGAAGGTGCCACCACCGGCCAGCGCGTTGGCGGCGCCGCCGAACAGACCGGCGAGGAACAACAGCAGGATATCGGTGAGGCCGATGCCGATCATGGGAAGTCCGCCGTCGAGGAGATGATGTTTAGGGACCGTGATGCGTAAAAATGCGGCACTCAGCGGTGGCGGTCAAGCGATCGGGCCGGCGCGCGCCAGGAGGTGCCCCGGCTGGGCCGTTCGCTCACTCGGCGGTTGCGGTGCCGCGGGAGAGGGCGAATTCGGCCCGGGCCTGTTGCAGGATGCGCCAGGAGGAATGGGTGAACAGCGCCGCCATGACAAAGGCCACCACGATGTCGGGCCAGGCCGATCCGGTGAGCCAGACCAGCCACGAGGCGGCGATGACGCCGAGGTTGCCATAGGCGTCGTTGCGCGAACACAGCCAGACGGAGCGGACGTTGGCGTCGCCGTCCTTGTAGGGCAGCAACAGCAGCACCGAGGCGAGATTGGCGGCCAACGCGGCGAAGGCGATGGCGCCCATGACCGGAGCGGCGGGTGTTTGCAGGATCAGCGTGTGATACAGGGTGTTGCCCAGCACCCACATGCCCATGGCGAACAGCGAGACGCCCTTGACCATGGCGACACTGGCGCGCAGCCGCAGCGGCTTGCCGATGACGGCCAGCGACATGCCATAGGTGAGGGTGTCGCCAAGGAAATCCAGCGCGTCCGCCTTCAGCGCCTGCGAGCGGGCCATCATGCCGCCGAACATCTCCACCAGGAACATGGTTGCATTAATGACGATGACCATCCACAGGCGGCGGATGTATTCCGGCCTGGTGCCGTCGAAGGCGATGATGGTGGCCTCGCAGCCACAGCCGCCACCGTCGGCCGAGCAGGTGGCGCCGGAAGAGGGCGTGGCGGTGGGGCCGGAAGCGCTCGCGCAACAGCTCTCCCGTTCCCGCCCATGCGTTTCGCCACAGGTGTCCGCCGTGGATTCGCGCGTTTCGCAACAGGCGTTCGTGGCCTCTTCGTGCGTGTCGCAGCAGCTGTCGGTGGCGGGCGCGCGCGGTTCGCGGCGGGCCTGCCGGGCTTCGCGCGGAGTGGTGTTTTCGCTCATGGCCGGTCTTCCTGTCGAGGGTCGATTTCATTTGCCGGCCTTCCTTCTACACCCTACAATCCTTGTAGAGGCAAGGGCTGCAAACATGGGAGTGCCGGAAAACATGTCCGCGACGAGGAAAGGCGGAACGAGACGCGAGCTGAGCATAGGACAATTGGCCAGGGCCGCCGGCACCTCGGTGCAGACAGTGCGCTGGTACGAGCAGCAGGGATTGTTGCCAAGGCCGGAGCGCACCCCCGGCGGTCAGCGTCGCTATGACGAGGAAGCGCTGAAGCGGCTCGTCTTCATTCGCCATGCACGCGCGCTGGGCCTGACGCTGGACGACATCCGGGCCCTGCTGGCGCTGGCGGACAACCCGGCGGCGCCTTGCGAGGAGGCCGACGCCATCATCCGCCGCGAGCTCGAGCGCGTGCGCGGGAAGATCGCGCAGCTGAGGGCGCTGGAACGCGAGTATGTCCGGATGCTCGAGGAATGCCCGGCGCGCGAGGTGCGCAGTTGCCGCATCATCGAGATCCTGTCCGACCATGACCAATGCCTGCACGAGCAGCACCCGGGGCCGGACGACGCCGTGCCGCGCGGGCGCCAGGCGCGGGGCTGACGATTGGTGGTTGCCAATTGATAAGGCCGGGCGGGATGCTTGGCATGAAATGGCCATTGCCGCTATAGCTGGCAATCAGGTGAACAACCGGCGGAAGAAGAAGAGGGGAAGCCATGTCCATCGAGGAACAGAAGAAGGCGGCGGCCGTCGCGGCCCTGGATTACATCGAGAATGGCATGAAGGTGGGGCTGGGCACCGGCTCCACGGCGAATTATTTCATCGATGCGTTGGGCGAGCGGGTGAAAGGGGGATTGGACGTGTTGTGCGTGCCCACCTCCATCGCCTCGGAGGAGCGCGCGCGCGAGCTTGGCATTCCGCTGTCGACGCTGGACGACACGCCGGAGCTGGACGTGACGGTGGACGGCGCGGACGAAATCCTGGAAGGGCCGCTGGTGCTGATCAAGGGCGGTGGCGGCGCCCTGACGCGGGAGAAGATCGTCGCCTCCAGCTCGAAAAAAATGGTGGTCATCGCCGACGCTGGCAAGCTGAAATCGGCTGGTGATTTCGGCGCCTTTCCCCTGCCGGTGGAAATCCTGCCCTTCGGAGCGCGGGCAACCATCCTGAAAATGCGCCGGGCGATCGAGAAGCTGGGCATGAGCGGCGAGCTGGTGGTGCGCGAGAAGAATGGTGGGGAGGCCTTTGTCACCGACAACGGCGGCTTCATCGTGGATTGTCATCTGGGACATGTCACGCAGCCCGAGAAGTTGGCGGGCAAATTGCGGCGCATTCCGGGCGTGGTGGAGCAGGGGTTGTTCGTGGGCATCGCCTCGGTGGCACTGGTGGCGACGGATGAGGGCGTGCGGGTGCTGGAGAAACAGGCCTGAGCCACGGGTGCTCGGCGCCAATATTTCTGGAGTGAGCCATGAACGATGGCATCACCAAGCAGGAAGACCTGGAAGGCCTGAGCAAGCTGGGGCGCGATTCCGTCCCCGAGCGCAAGCTGGAGGCCTTCCCCAACCGTTCGCCGGGGCGGTTCTACCTGGTGTCGGTGGAAACGCACGAGTTCACCTGCCTGTGCCCGGTCACCGGCCAGCCGGACTTCGCGCGCATTCGCATCGACTACGTGCCGGATGCGAAAATCGTCGAATCGAAATCGCTGAAGCTCTACTTCTGGTCGTTCCGCAACGAAAAGGTATTTCACGAACACGGCACCAACGTGTTCTTGGATGATCTCGTGGCGGCGCTGGACCCGCATTACATCCGCGTGGTGGGCATGTTCAACATCCGCGGCGGCATCGCCATCACCACCACGGCGGAACACGTGAAAACACCGGAAGCGAAGGAATTCGCCCTGCCGCTGTTGCCCAGGCCGCAAATTCTCATGTCGCGATAATGCTGGCGAAAGAGTGTGTTATCGCCTCTTCCTGAAGAATCGCTGCAATAGTTCCCGTGCCCGCTCCGCGCCAAGGCCGTCATAGATCTCGGGGCGGTGGTGGCAAGTGGGGTGGGTGAAGATGCGCGGGCCATGGTGCACGCCGCCCATCTTCTCGTCGTCGGCGGCGAAATAGAGCCGGCGGATGCGGGCGTGGGAAATGGCCGTGGCGCACATGGGGCAGGGCTCCAGCGTGACGAACAGGTCGCAGCCCGGCAGGCGCTCGCCACCCAGCTTGCGGCAGGCC
>JALVRJ010000284.1 GCA_027031305.1 Hyphomicrobiales bacterium
GGCTTGGGCGGGGGCGCGGGGCAGTCTCACCAGTCAGACATCACGCAGTCTGGTATGACTCGAGGAAAGGCCGGCGTCATCCTGCAAAGGCGCCGCTGGCACCGCGCCTTTCATGAATCCCGGGCCCGGGCGGGTCAGGCCACCCATTCGTGGCCGGGGCGATGATGGAAGAAACCGTTGATGGCCGGAAGAGGCAGGCCCGCCTCGCGCAGCCGCGCGTGGGCTTCCTCGCCGGAGATATCGCCCGAGGCGGCGTCGGCGAATATGCGCGCGACGCGCACCATGTCCACCGAATGTGGCGACAGGCGCAGGGCATCCACGCCCGTGGCGCGCACCTCGTCGATGGCGGTGGACAGGTCGATGCAGCCATGAGAGAGCGTCTGGATGCCGTTGACGGCGAGGAAAGCGCGGCCGTCGAGCGTTTTCACCTCCATGCCGTCGGGGTCTTCGTCGCACACGTATTGGCACGAATCCTTGGTGCGGCCATGGGCCCGGGCATGGTAGCAGCGGGCGGAAAGGGCCAGCGGCGCGCGGCCCCAGGCAAATACCTCCGTGGCCGCGCCCTGTTCCCTCGCGGCGCGGGACAGCAGCGCCAGCGACGCCGATGGCAGTTCCGGCGGCAGGGCGAAGCGCTTGGCGCCCCGGCCGGCGAGGTAGGCCAGCGTGCGCTCGTTGTAGACGTTCACGAAAGGACCGACGGAGAAGGCGTGCCTATCCAGATGGGCCAGGGCCGAAATGTCGTTAACCTCGATTTCCACCAGTTCCGCCATGTCCGCCAGCTGCGCGACGGCGCGGCGGTCGACGTCGCTCATGACCTCGGCAAGGCTGGCCAGCGCCACCTGCTTGCCGCCCTTGCGCAGGCGATCGATGACTTCCTCCAGGTGGTCGAAATACAGCGGCGCGCGCTTGGAACAGACGACCTCGCCGACAACCGCGCGGGCGACGGGGGCTTCATCGGCGACGCGGAACCAGAAATCGCGCCAAGTTTCGGCCGGCCAGTTGAACAACACCGGGCCCATCACGATGTCCATGTCGGTTTCTCCGCCGTTGTTGGTTCATCCGTTCGTTTCGGAAAGGGCCTCAGCGCCACGCCTTCGATCCGAAGGCGCCGGTGGTGGTGCGTTGCCCCTCGGCCAGCGCCGCCAGGGCGGCGATGTCCGGGCGACGGCCGGCGGCGAGTTCGTCCAGCGCCTGGCGAAAGGCGGAAACCACCGCGCGCACGTAGGCCTTGGAGCGTTGCCGGCCCTCGATTTTCAGCGCCGTCACCCCGGCGGCCACAAGGTCGGGCAGCAGCGGCACCAGGTTGAGGCTGCGCGGTTCCTCGAAGACGTATTGGCAGCGGCCGACGGGGGTATCGTAGCGGCCTTTGCAGATGGTCGGGTAACCGGCATTCTCGCCGGTGGCGTAGCGGTCGATGGTGAACCCGCCCAGGCGGCTGCACAGGTAGCCTTCGGCGTCTTCCTCGTAAGCCACCTGGTCGGCCGGCGAGCACACGCCGTCCATGTTGGTGGAGCGGCCGGTGGCGTAGCTGGACAACGAACAGCGCCCCTCGGCCATCATGCCGATGTTGCCGAAGACGAAAGCCTCTATCTCGCACGAGATCTGCTCCTGCACGCGGCGGATTTCCGCCACGGTGAGAATGCGCGGCAGGACCACGCGGCGGATGCCGAATTCGCGCACATACCATTCCACCGCTTCTGGCGAGGAAGCGCCGGCCTGCACCGAGAGATGCAGGCGCTGGTCGGGGTATGTCGTGGCGGCGTAGTCGAGCACGCCGATGTCGCACATGATGAGCGCGTCGGCACCGGCGGCCACGGCGTCGTCGACGGCGGCGCGCCATTCGTCGAAGCGGCCGGCGGGAGCGAAGGAATTGATGGTGACGAGCACCTTCGCGCCGCGGGCGTGGGCATAGCGCACCGATTCGGCCATTTCCTCGCGGGAGAAGTTCAGCCCCGGAAAGTTGCGGGCGTTGGTGGGCCCGGCATAGCCGCAGTAGACGGCGTCGGCCCCGGCGTCGACGGCGGCGCGCAGGGCGGCGGGCGTGCCGGCGGGGCAGACCAGCTCCGGGCGGAAGCCCGGCGCGGCGGTGGAAGTGGCTTCGTTCACCTCAAGGTCGCTCATGCGTGCCTCCCTTCCAGAACGCGGCGCAGGGCCGCCAGCAACAGGCGCATGATTTCCGCCAACGGGCCAAAGGCGGCGGCGACGTCCTCGGTCAGCGGACCGTCAAGATCGTCGATGGCGTTGCGCAGCGCCACGATGGCCTCGGTTTCGCCCTCCACCACAATGTCGCGGGAAAAGAACAGGGCGTCCGAATCGGCATCGGAATCGAGCAGCCGGAAAAAGGCCGCGAAGGTGCCGGCGATGCGTACGTCGTGGGCCGGGACGGCATGGCGGTGATGGGCGGTGAATTGCGGCGCGGCGGGCCGTGGCTGGAGCAGCAGGACGAAGGGCAGCTCGTGCACGTCGATGAGAAAGCGGCGGTTGGCGTTGTCGCCAAGGCGGGCGAAAAGGCGCGGATGGCGCCGCGCGATATCGGTGACGATGCGACGCAGCATGGGCTGGATGGGCATCAGCGGCGGCGGCGGCAGCTTGCGCAGCACGCGCGGCGGTGGCAACAGGGCGGCGGGATTGCCGCGCGCGGCCAGCCGCAGCGGCCTGGGCGCGAAGGCTTCAACGAGGTCACGGATGATCATGGGCGTGCTCCCGCCGGAGATGAATGATGCGTTCGCGGGCCTCGCGGGCCCAAGGGGTGCGTCAACCTGCCACGCCCTGTGCCACGTTCGTACGGGGGGAAACATTGACCGCCGTCAAGAATGGCGAAAATGGCGGCTGGCGGGCCGGTGCGAAGACGCTTGCCGCGTGGCATCCCCGCCCCTATCCTGACGGCGCGAACGACACGCCACGCTTTCTCATCGACGACCTTTCGGGAGGCTTTCTTGAGCGGACGGACACGACATGCCCCGCGCGTGGGCCTGGTGTCACTGGGTTGCGCCAAGGCGCTGGTGGATTCGGAGCGCATCGCCACCGCCTTGCGGCGTCTGGGCTACGATTTCGCCCCCGACTACGCTGGGGCGGACGCGGTGATCGTGAACACCTGTGGCTTTCTCGACAGCGCGCGGGCGGAATCGCTGGCGGCCATCTCCGAGGCACTTGTGGAAAACGGAAAGGTCATCGTCACCGGCTGCATGGGCGCGGACGAGGCGGCGATGAGGGACGTGGCGAGCAAGGTGCTGGCCATCACCGGCCCGGCGCGGGTGGAGGAAGTGGTGGCGGCGGTGAAACGGGCCGTGCCGCCGCCCGCGCCGGCGATGGACTCCCCGGTGATGGATTCCTGGCACGATCCGAAAATCGACCTGACGCCGGCGGGAGTGAAGTTCACCCCGCCGCATTACGCCTACCTGAAAATCTCCGAGGGCTGTTCCAACAAATGCACCTTCTGCATCATCCCGCGCCTGCGGGGGCCACTGGTTTCGCGCCCGGCGGTGGAGGTGCTGGGCGAGGCCGAGGCGCTGGCCGCGCGCGGAGTGAAGGAGCTGCTGGTGATCTCGCAGGACACGCCGGCCTATGGACGCGACTTGCGGTATGCCGAGAGTGCCTGGCGCGGCAAGCGGGTGCGGGCGCGCGTCACCGAGCTGGCGCGCGCGCTGGGGGAGATGTTTCCCTGGGTGCGGTTGCATTATCTATACCCCTACCCCATCGTCGACGAGCTGGTGGAGCTGATGGCTCAGGGGCTGGTGCTGCCCTACCTGGACGTGCCGTTTCAGCACGCCGCGCCGAACGTGCTCAGGCACATGCGGCGGCCAGCGGACGAGGAGAAGGCGCTCCGGCGCATCGACCACTGGCGCCAGACCTGCCCGGACGTGGCCATTCGCTCCACCTTCATCGTCGGCTTCCCCGGAGAGACGGAGGAGGACTTCCGCTACCTGCTGGACTGGCTGCGCGCAGCGCGCATCGACCGCGTGGGATGCTTCGTCTACGAGCCGGTGGACGGCGCGGCGGCCAACGCCCTGCCCCATCATGTGCCGCGCGAGGTGGCGGAAGAGCGCAAGCGCCAGCTGATGCTGTTGCAGGAGGAGATCGCGGCGGAGAACCTGAAGCGCAAGGTGGGGCGAGAGATCACGGTGCTGGTGGACGAGATCGACGAGGAACAGGGGCTGGTGGTGGCGCGCAGCCCGTGGGACGCGCCGGAGGTGGACGGCATGGTGC
>JALVRJ010000285.1 GCA_027031305.1 Hyphomicrobiales bacterium
GGGCTTCTGCGTGGTTCCTTATGCATTCTGGTATGACATGCGTTTGCGTGTGGACCGACCGGCGCGAACCACCTCGCATCCGCCTCCGCCAGCCGGCGATGCCTGTCACGCTCGTGAGGGAGCGACCGGGAGGCATCATGCCTGTCGCGTTTTCGCGCCATGGGAGGGCAACAGGCGGGTGACATGACCCATCTTGCGCCCCTCGCGGATCGTGCCCTTGCCATACAGGTGCAGCACCACCCCCGGCTCGGCCGCCCACCGCATCCATTCTTTAGCCTCGTGGCCCAGGATGTTGGTCATCACGCAATCATGATGCCGTTCCGGTGGCCACAGGGGCCAGCCGCAAATGGCCCGCACATGCGCCTCGAATTGCGACATGTCGCAGGCCGCCTCCGTCCAGTGGCCGGAGTTGTGCACGCGCGGCGCCATTTCGTTGAACACCAGCGTTTCCGTCCCGTCCGCTTGGCGCACCACGAACAGCTCCACCGCCAGCACGCCGACGTGATCGAGCGAGCCGGCCAGCGTCCGGCCGATTTCCACCGCCCGCAGTTCGGTTCGTGGTGCCAGGCCGGACGGCACGTGCGATCGACGCAGCACGTGCCGCTCATGCTCGTTGCGCGGCACGTCATAGGCCACCACCACGCCATCCATGCCCCGCGCCACCAGAACGGACGCCTCGCAGGCGAAATCCACGAACCCCTCCAGCAGGCACGGCACGCGCCCCAGCGTGTTCCACGCCATGGCGAGATCGTCGCCCGGGCGCAGCATCACCTGCCCCTTGCCGTCATAACCGAAGCGGCGGGTCTTCAGCACGGCCGGCAGGGGTACGGCGCGCGCCGCCGCCGCCAGGTCACCCTCCGTCTCGATGTTGGCGAAGGGCGGCGTGGTGATGCCGAGCCCGGCGGCGAAGGTCTTCTCCCGCCACCTGTCCTGCGCCACCGCCAACGCCCGCTCCCCCGGTCGCACGGGCCGCATTCGCGCCAGCAGGGCCACGGCTTGCAGCGGTACGTTCTCGAATTCGTAGGTGACGACATCGACGTTCTCGGCGAAGCGCGAAAGCGCCGCCGTGTCGTCCCACGCCGCCCGGGTGTGCGCATGGGCCACCGCGAAGGCCGGACTGTCCTCCTCAGGCGCGTAGACATGAGTCCGCAGGCCCAGGCGCGCCGCCGCCAGCGCCAGCATCCGCCCCAGCTGGCCACCTCCCAGAATGCCGATCACCGCGCCCGGCGGCACGGCCTTCGCCTTGCTCATGCCTCGTCCTCGTCCACCGGGAATTCGGCCACCGCCGCGCTCTGTCGTTGCCGCCAGCGCACCAGTCGCCGCCGCACGTCCTCGTCCGAGAGCGCCAGCACCGAGGCCGCCAGCAACGCCGCGTTGATTGCCCCCGCCCTGCCGATGGCCAAGGTGCCCACCGGCACGCCGCCGGGCATCTGCACGATGGACAACAGGCTGTCCTTGCCCGAGAGGGCGCGCGAGGGAATGGGCACGCCGAACACCGGCAGATGAGTGAGCGCGGCGGTCATCCCCGGCAGGTGGGCGGCGCCACCGGCGCCGGCGATGATGACCTTGAAACCTCGCGCGTGGGCGCCGCTGGCGAAATCATACAGTCGCTTCGGCGTGCGGTGCGCCGAGACGATGCGCGCCTCGTGCGGTATGGCCAGTTCGTCCAGCACCTCGCAGGCATGGCGCATGATGGGCCAGTCCGACTGGCTGCCCATGATGACCGCGACATCGGCGTGCGCCGTCATGATCGTGCTCCCCTTCGTTCACACCGCGTTCCACGGCGGTCGTCGACTTTTCAATAGCGGCGCCGCCATGCCTTGGCAATGTGGCATGAATCCGTGTAATTGTGATCGTCGAAATGATGAACGCGAAAGCGGTGGAAGGCGGCGCCACGATGCGGCACTCCCTTGTCGATACGGAACGGATGCGCGCGGCCCGGCAACGGCTGGCCCATGTGCGCCAGCGCATCCGGCGGCTGTCGTGGCTGGCCCGCCAGCCGCAAGATCTTGATGCCGACGTGCCCCTGTTGTCGCGCTCGGCCTTCGTGCGCGCCCTGGCGCGTTTCCAGGCCATTCGCTTGCGCGAGGAAAAGGCCTCGCTGCTGGTCCTGCGTCTGGGCAGCGACGATCTTGCGCTGCGCCGCGCCGTGGCCATGCACCTGCTGGAAAACACCCGCAATTGCGATACCCTGGGGTGTGCCGACGCGCACACCTTCCTCGTGCTGCTGAAGGGCGCGGATGAAAAGGGAGGGCGCGTGGCGGCGAGGCGCCTGCATGACGAGATCCGCCGCCTGGCCGCGCGTCTGGGTCATTTGCTGCCCGTGCGCGTCCATTGCCTGCCGATGGCCAACGCCCCGGGCGCCGCCGAGGTCATGCGCGCGGTGGACGCGCTCAAGCACGCGCAGGGCGCCGCCGACATCGCCTGGGCCGCGGGACCGCGCGAGACCTCCCCCTCCCGCCATGCCTGACCCCGTCCGGTTGAACGACAGCGCGGAAAACTGACGCATGGACAATTGGCCCCTCATCGTCGGTGTCTTGGTGCTGCTGCTGCTCTCGGCCCTGTTTTCCGGCTCGGAAACGGCGCTCACCGCCGCCTCGCGCGCCCGCATCACCCACATGGCGCGCCAGGGCGACAAGCGGGCGCTCATCCTCAAGTCCCTGCTCGACATGCCCGAACGGCTCATCGGCGCCATCCTGCTCGGCAACAACCTCGTCAACATCCTCGCCTCGGCGCTCACCACCGCCCTGTTCATCAAGTTGTTCGGACAGGCCGGCGTCGTCTGGGCGACCTTCGTCATGACGGCGCTGGTGCTGGTGTTCGGCGAGGTGATGCCCAAGACCTACGCCATCCTCAATCCCGAGCGCCTGGCCCTGAAGGTGGCGCCCCTCATGTGGTGGGTGGTGCGCGTGTTCGCGCCGGTGGTCATGGTGGTCGAGGCATTGGTGCGCCAGACGTTGAGGCTGCTGGGCGCCGACGTGGCGCGGGCGCAGAACGTGCTTTCCTTCCGAGAGGAGCTGCGCGGCACCATCGAGATGGTCCGTGAGAAACAGAAAAAGACCACCCGCGACCTGTTCATGCTCGACGGCGTGCTCGACCTGCAAGACCTCACCGTCGGCGACGTCATGGTCCACCGCACGCGCATGAAGAGCATCGACATCTCGCGCCGGCCCTCCGAAATTCTCGACTACGTCCTCGCCCATGGTTACACGCGCTACCCCGTCTGGCATGAAAACCCCGACAACATCATCGGCGTGCTGCACGCCCGCGACCTGCTGGCGGCGCTGGCCGGCGCCAGGGGCGAGATCGACGCCATCGACATCCGCAGCCTGCTGTTGCCGGCCTGGTTCGTGCCCGAACACACCCCATTGCATGAACAACTGGCGGCCTTCCTGCGGCGCAAGACGCATTTCGCCATCGTGGTGGACGAATATGGCGAGGTGCAGGGGCTGGTGACGCTGGAGGACATCATGGAAGAAATCGTCGGCGACATCGCCGACGAGCACGACCGCGCCCTGCAGGAAGTGCGGCGCGAGGGCGAGGCCTACATCATCGATGGCGCCACGCCGGTGCGCGACCTCAACCGCGTCCATGGCTGGGACCTGCCCGAGGACAAGGCCACCACCATCGCCGGCCTCGTCATCCACGAGGCCCAGACCATACCCGAGGTGGGCCAGACCTACACCTTCCACGGCTTCCGGTTCGAGATCCTCGGCCGCGAACGCCACCGCATCACCCGCATCCGGATGCAGCCGCAATCGCAATCGACGCAGGACGAGCAGGGCGGCCATGCTCATGACGGCACGCGCGGCCGTGACGTACACGAGCGTGACGGCGCCACCTGATGGGCCGCCGTCGTTAACCATGTTTTCCCTTTTTCCATCCGGGGTGCCGTTTCGCGCCAATAGCTGGCGAAACAACAACCATTTGTTTGCGTTCGCGCGTCATTCTTCCTTCCATGAACATGCAAAGCCTGACATCCGAAAACGGCCGCGAAGCTCTCGCCGGCCGGCTGCGGTGGCTGCTGCGAAGGGTGGAGCCATTGCTGCGGGCGCTGGGTGTCGAGCAGGATGAAGGCGATGCCCACGGCGGCATGGCCCGCGCCGGGCTCGACGCGGTGTTCAGCTTCGGCGTGCGCGTGGCCTCGGCCTTTCTCGCCTTTCTCATGTCGGTGCTCATGGCCAGCGTGCCCACC
>JALVRJ010000286.1 GCA_027031305.1 Hyphomicrobiales bacterium
TCATTATCCTTTCCATCGTGGCGGTGGTGGAGGCTTTTGCCTTTTCAGGGCGCGAGGTGGACGTTTCCTTCTGGGCCTGGCTCACCACGGGCCTTGGAATGCTGGGCACGGTGCTGGGCTTTTCCATGGCGCTGGCGGGCATCGACATCGAGGCGCTCCAGAACCCCGCCGCGCTGACCGCCGAAATCGGCGGATTCCTGAAAATGGTGGCCTTCGCCGTGGATACCACGCTCATCGGCCTTTCTGCCGCGCTGGTGATGGCGGCCATGGACAAGGTGCGCGACATCCTGCACCAGCGCCCGCGCGGGCGCGGCGGCGAGAGCGGCGAAAGGGAGGGCTGACATGGCCCGGCGGCAGCGCGAAGACGCCATGGCGGTCGCGTTTCGCGATCTCCTGATGCTGCTGGCGCTGCTGATGCTCACGCTGGTGGTGCTCATCATCCCGCTCATCAAAATCCCGAAGGAAAGCCGGCAGGTGGAAAAGGCCGCCGGCGACATGCTGGCCGAAATCGTCTGGAACCCGCAAAGCCGCGCGGACATCGACATCTGGGTGGAAGCGCCCAACGGCGAGAAGGTGGGGTATCTGCTGCCCGACGGCGCGGTGTTCAACCTGGTGCGCGACGACATGGGGCGGGAGAAGGATTTTTCCGGCCTCAATTACGAGTTCATGTTCTCGCGCGGCATTCCGGACGGGCGTTATCGCTTCTCGCTGGTCTATTATTCCGACAACGGGCAGGGCGACAGGCCGGAGGAGGTGCGCGTCTCCATCCGATACAAGGTGAAGGGCCTGATGCACGTCATCCATCAGGCGCGGGTGGTGCTGGACTATCCGGGGCAGGAAAAGGCCATCGTCTCGTTCGTGATGAAAAACGGGCGGCTGGTGAAGGACAGTCTCGATTTTGCGCCGTTTCAGATCTTCTACCCGTTGCTGAAGGAAAAGGGCCTGGTGGGGCCGCCGGGGAAATGAGCGCATGGACAGCCTGCTGCTGACATACGCGGCGCTCGTCGTGCTCGCCATCTGGGGCGCGATGCTGATCTTGCGGCTGCGCGGGCACTGGCTGGCGTGGCTGGCGGGGGTGGTGGTGTTTCTGCTCATCGCCTGGCTGGCGCTGGGCACGGGATTCTCCATCCTCATCCCGCAGTTTCATCGCAAGATGGTGGTTATCAACTGGACGGTGCATGAGAAGCGCGTGCACGCGCTGGCGAGGCCGCTGGATGAACCGATGGGGGCGCCGGTGCACATCGTGTTCAGCATCGACCCCGGCACGCGGCGCGGCGCGCGCATGAGGAAACAGTTCTTCGACGCCATGCGGCGGCGGGAAGGCGTGCGCGGCAGGCCGAAGATCGTCATCGACATGTGGGCTTACGGGGTGGATGCCGGCGTGCGCAAATACGACCTGCCCGGCCAGTTGCCGCCAAAATTGCGGAGGAGGCATTGATATTCCTTGACGATGAACCTTTGCTTTATGATACTTTCATTTATCGAGCCCCTTTAGTGTATCATATTACCTTTTTCTCTGGAGATCGGGTTTATGCGCAAGTATTTATTCCCATTTGTTCTTCTGTTGGCCGGGTGTGCTGGCGATGGCACGTCGTTGCTGGGGGTGCAATCGTCGGAAGATGGCGTCTCCACCGCATCCAATGTGCCCACCATTCGCACCATTACGTGCGAGGGGCCGGCACGCAGGAATTGCAAGTTCATCAACAGCCCGGTGAAGCTGAGCAAGAGGGTCTGGCGTTTCCCGGACAGTCCCTATCCCTATTATCGGACACGTGACGACCTGAAGTTCGTGGACGCGGCGCGGGATGTGTGGATCGCACCGGCCAGCACGTGGACGGACGGCGCCTCCATTCCTCCCATTTTCGTTCCTTTCCTGGGGGATCCGCGCAGCAGGCAGTTCATGAATGCCT
Organism: Hyphomicrobiales bacterium; assembly: GCA_027031305.1. GTDB lineage: Bacteria > Pseudomonadota > Alphaproteobacteria > Rhizobiales > Aestuariivirgaceae > Thermopetrobacter. The sequence continues at coordinate 1,911 of JALVRJ010000286.1, forward strand.
CCACGGTGCACGACGCCTATTGCGCCAAGCGCAACGAGGGCGGTCCGTATTATCACACCGCCACGTGGCAGGAGGTGCATCGCATGTTCTACGATGGCCTGCTGGCCAGCGGCACGTCTCCGCTGAAAGCACGCATCATGTATGCGGCGGTGTATCTGGGCGGGCCGTGCTGGAAGGGCGTGCGCACGCCGCCGCGGCGGCAGGCTCTGCGGGTGAAGGGCGTGGAGGTGACGCCGGCGGGGCGGGTGATCGAGGATACCGGCTTGCGCCGGCTGCAATCGAACGTGCGGCTGACGGCCCTGGTGCCGAAAGATATGCTGGTGGCCGCCTTCAAGCGGGTGAAGGCCCACATCGAGGCCAACAATCCTCCCGTCGATGAGCTGGAAGTCTACCTGACACGAATGGAAATGGACCTGACAGGGACCGGCCGGGCCAGCACGCGCAGAAACAATTTCCGTGCCCGCCCCATTCCGAAAAGGATGTCACCGGAGGATCTGGGGGGTGACAACGATGGTGATGGTGGCGGTGATGGTGGTGGCGGTGGTGAGCAATAGGTCGCTGGTTCCGCGTCAGTTTTCCGGGTGGCGGCAGGCGGCGTAGACGGCGTCCATGCGCCGGGCCAGCTCGCGATCCTTCTCCGTTACCACGTTGCCGGCGTCATGGGTGGTCAACCGGACGCGCACCCGGTTGTAAATGTTCGTCCATTCCGGGTGATGATCCAGCGCCTCGGCATGAAAGGCGCAACGCAGCATGAAGGTCATGGCGTCGGCGAAGCCTTCGAAGTGGAAGGTGCGAAGCAGGGCGCCCTCGGCTTCCCGCCACTCGTCGTTGGTGGTCATGGTTTCCTCCCTTTCTTTTTTCCAAGCGTAGCCCTCTGCTGTCATTGCGCAAATGATACTTGCCGCATGATGTGGCATTTTCTACATCACGGGCATGAAGACGCACCGGTTCACCCGTTGGCTTCCGTATTCGCCGGAGCACCTGTTCTCGGTGATTTCCAACGTGCACGAATATGGAAAGTTCGTGCCGTTGTGTCAGCACGCGGAAGTGTGGGACGTGGTCGAGGAAGGGCCGGTGAAACGCTTCAAGGCGCGGCTCATCATCGCCTATCCGAAGTTGGGGTTGCGCGAGCATTTCACTTCCGACGTCATGGCCGACGCGGATCGGCTGTTGGTGGTGGCAAAGTCCAGCGAGGGCGCGGTGCGTGATCTCGAGAACCGCTGGCTGTTCCGCCCGCGCAAGGGCGGGGCGGATGTCATTTTCTCATTGCGCTTCCGCATGGCTTCGCGCTTCCTGGAGACGGTCATGGATGCCGCCTTCGACTACGCGGCGAAGAAGATCCTGGACGCCTTCGAGCGTCGCGCGGCGGAGCTGGCGCGCGATGACGCGCGGGACTGACGGAGCAAGGCCGCCAGGCGGCATGTGAACTTCTTCAAGTAATGATTCATCAACCATGACAAATGGTTGCGCGCGGTTCCGCAAGGATTGATTCCGGCCTGTTGAGAATCCGATTCAAGGCGCCTGGGAGCCGATTCAGGTGCTGGTGACGGGGGTGAAATCGAGGCCGCGCCACCATTCGTGCCCGTCCAGGTGGCGGCGCAGTGGCGTGTCCGTCTCCCGCGGTGCGAAGGTGATGTAGCGCCATGCCTCGGCCAGCGACTCTTCCGGCAGGGAACGCAGGTAGTCCACCGCCGTGTCATGGCTGAACTTGCGGCCCGTCTCGGCGCGGAAGTTCGCCGGCAGGGCGGCCCAGATGGCGGCGTCGATATCGGCTTGCCGCTGGAGCCAGGTGTGGATGGTTTGGTGGATGGTGCATCCTTCTTGCGCGCTGTGGTGCGACGGCCCGGATTCATTTTGCGCTGAGGCGCGTTCGGCACCGGCCCGCTCCCCCTCCCGGCCTCCCAAATTGTGGTGGTGCAGGCCGTGAGGGGGAGCGGGCCTGTTTTCGGGGTTGTCTTGCCGGATGCAAATGCCGATATGGCGCTCATCGCAGCGTTCGCGCGCGGCGAGGTCGGCCACGGCCTCGGCGATGTCCGTTCGCCTGGAGATGGTATAGCTGGTGGCCACCTCGTGCCCCTGTTCGGCGTCGATGGTCAGCACCAGCGCCTTCTTGCGCTTGGGCGAGACGCGGCAGAACTCCACCGGCAGGGCCGGTCCCTCGCCCAGCCGCCAACCGCCGGTGATGTGTGGGGCGAGGCATTCCTCGTCCCACACCAGCGAGCCGTATGCAAGAATGGCGATGCGCATGTCTTGTCCTGGTGCCGCCCACCAC
>JALVRJ010000287.1 GCA_027031305.1 Hyphomicrobiales bacterium
ATGGCGCCAGCGACCACCCAGGCGCGCGCGAACCACCTCGAACGCGACATGTTCATGAAACCCTCTCCGTCACGATGCTGATGCTGTTGTCGGAAGCGTCACGCTTGCCAGGCCTCTCATGAACGGGAAAATGGCCGATTTCGTGAACGGCCGGATGCATGTCTGTCAGGTGCCATTCCATGGGCGCGTTTCCCGACCCTTGCGTTTCTAGCCCTTGTTCACTCGCCATGACAAGTCATGCCGGCTTGCGCAAGGGCCGGCCGCTGCGAACCGCGCCGCGCCCGCCCCCTTGCAAAACCACGCCACCCGCGCCATCTTCCGCCCGCCAGCCCGTGAAAGCGAACCACGTGAAGCGTCGATTCATCATCCGAGGGGTCGGCCATGTTGCGCAATCATGATTCGCGGCACGCCAGTCCGATCGGTCCTGTCTCCGGCACCACGCCCCAGGGGCCGGGCAAGGAAGACGGCGCTGATGACACGCCAATGGCACCCATGATACCCGCGCGCGATGGCGAGGCCTTCGAGGTCCTTTCCGGCCGCGCCGACGCCGGCGTGCTGGTGCTGTGCGACCACGCCAGCAACCATGTTCCACCCGACCTGCACGACCTTGGCCTGCCCCCGGCCGACCTGCGACGCCACATCGCCTGGGACCCAGGCGCCGCCGGCGTCGCCCGCCATCTCGCCCGGCTGCTCGGCGCGCCGGCCGTGCTCAGCCGGTTCTCGCGCCTGCTTGCCGATCCCAACCGCGGGCTGGACGACCCCACGCTCGTCATGCGCATCGCCGACGGCTCGGTGATTCCCGGCAACGCCGAACTGGACGAGACCGGCAGGCGGGAACGCATCCGCCGCTTCTGGCGGCCCTATGACGAGGCCATTTCCGAAACCATCGAGGCCATGCGCCACGCCGGCCGGGCGCCGCTGCTGCTGTCCATCCACACCTTCACCCCCGTCTGGCGCGGCGTGCCGCGCCCATGGCACGCGGGGCTGCTGTTCGACCCGGCCTGCCCCAGCATCTCGCCGCGCATGACCGCCGCCCTGCGCGCGCGCCTGCCCGATGCCACCATTGGCGCCAACGAACCCTACAGCGGCGGCCTGCCCGGCGACACGCTGGACCGCCACGGCGTGCGCAAGGGTCTGGAGCACACATTGGTGGAAATCCGCCACGACCTGCTCGCCGACGACGAGGCCCAACGGGCATGGGCCGAACACCTGGCCCACGCCCTGCAAGAGGTGCTTGACGAGGCCGTCGCCGCCGCCCCAAACTCCGCGCCGAAGGAGACGCGGCGCGAATCATGACCATGAGCGCCATTGACACGCAAACCGGGAATCCACGGAAGGGGGGAAAGAGAATGCAGGGCGAATCCAATTTCGCGCGCGAACAACTGCGCCAGCTGGTGGAACGCATCGAGCGTCTGGAGGAGGAAAAGAAGACCATCGCCGAGGACATCAAGGAGGTCTACGCCGAAGCCAAGGCGCTGGGGTTCGACACCAGGATCATGCGCAAGGTCATTTCCATGCGCAAGAAGGACCCGCAGGAGCGCGAGGAGGAAGAGGCCATGCTGGCGCTCTATCTGCAAGCGCTTGGCATGTTGCCCGACGTGCCACAAGCCAGCGCCGCCACGGGCGAGGAGGGCTGAAAAAACATCGCCCCGCCCCACGACAACCGGCGGTCGGCCACCGCCCGCGCGCAAGGCCACGATAAACGCCAATGACGGTGTCCGTCATTGGCGTTTTTTGCCGGCGACCGGCGAGTGCGCCGCCACCCTCACTCCCCATCGGCCTCCACGTAGACCTTGCCGCCTTTCTCGAGGAACTTGCGGCTCATCTCCTCCATGCCTTTCTCGGCCTCGTCCTCAGCCATCTTCCGCACGTCCTGCGAAATCTTCATGGCGCAGAACTTCGGCCCGCACATGGAGCAGAAATGCACCGTCTTGTGCGCCTCCTTGGGCAGCGTCTGATCGTGGAATTCCTCCGCCCGCTCCGGATCCAGCGCCAGGTTGAACTGATCGCGCCAGCGAAACTCGAAGCGCGCGCGCGACAGCGCGTCGTCGCGGGCTTGAGCGCCCGGAAAGCCCTTGGCCAGATCGGCGGCGTGCGCCGCGATCTTGTAGGTGATGACCCCTTCCTTCACGTCGTCGCGGTCGGGCAATCCCAGGTGTTCCTTTGGCGTGACGTAACACAGCATGGCCGTGCCCAGCCAGCCGATCTGCGCCGCACCAATGGCCGAAGCGATGTGATCGTAACCAGGCGCGATGTCGGTTACCAGCGGCCCCAGGGTGTAGAACGGCGCCTCGTGGCAGTGCTTCAGTTGCAGCTCCATGTTCTCGGCGATCTTGTGCATCGGCACGTGGCCGGGGCCTTCGATCATCACCTGCACATCGTGCTTCCACGCGATTTCCGTGAGTTCCCCCAGCGTCTTCAGCTCGGCGAACTGCGCCTCGTCATTGGCATCCGCGATGGAGCCGGGGCGCAACCCGTCGCCGAGCGAGAAGGCGATGTCATAGGCCTTCATGATCTCGCAGATTTCCTCGAAGTGGGTGTAGAGGAAGCTTTCCTGATGATGCGCCAGCATCCAGGCGGCCATGATGGAGCCGCCGCGCGAAACGATGCCCGTCACCCGCTTCGCCGCCAGGGGAACATGGGCCAGGCGCACGCCGGCATGGATGGTGAAATAGTCCACTCCCTGCTCCGCCTGCTCGATGAGCGTGTCGCGGAAGATCTCCCAGCTCAGCTCCTCGGCCTTGCCGTCCACCTTCTCCAGCGCTTGATAGATGGGTACCGTGCCGATGGGCACCGGCGAGTTTCTAATGATCCACTCGCGGATGTTGTGGATGTTGTTGCCGGTGGACAGGTCCATCACCGTGTCCGCGCCCCAGCGGATGGCCCACACCATCTTCTCCACCTCTTCCGCGATGTCCGACAGAATGGCGGAATTGCCGATGTTGGCGTTGATCTTGGTGCGGAAGTTCCGCCCGATGATCATCGGCTCGGTTTCGGGATGGTTGATGTTGGCCGGAATGATGGCCCGCCCGCGCGCGATCTCGTCGCGCACGAACTCCGGCGTGATCACCGCCGGGATCTTCCCGCCCGGCCAGTCCATGCCCGGCTCATACAACTCCAGCCCCGCCCCTTTCGCCTCCGCGATCAGCTCGGCCAGCGCCTCGCGCCGGGCATTCTCGCGAATGGCGACATATTCCATCTCCGGCGTGATCTCGCCACGCCGCGCATAGGCCATTTGTGTCACCGCCTGGCCATCCCTCGCCCGCCGGGGTTTTCGCGTGCGCGGGAATTCCGGCGCCAGTGCCTGTTCGGAAACCTTGCCGTTGTCCTCCGGGCGCACCTGGCGTGGCGTCACGAACTCCGTATCCTCCCGCGCCGCGATCCACGCCTCGCGCAAGGGCGCGAGGCCCTTCGTGACGTCGATCTCCACCCCCTCCTCCGTGTAGGGGCCGGAGGTGTCATAAACCACCAGCGGCGGCTCCTTGGCAGAAGGGTCCAGCGCAATCTCGCGCATGGCCACGCGCACCCCATCCCGCGACCCCGCGACATGTATCTTGCGCGAGGCCGGCAGCGGGCCGGTTGTGACCTTGAACTTTGGCAACTTGTGGATGTTCATCTCGACAACTCCCGATCATCCCGAAAAAGCGGGCTTTTCTGCTCACAGGGTAACGGCTGAAGGCGCCCGCGAAAAGCCCGCAATTCAGCCCCCGCAACTCCACAACCTCAGCGCGCGGACAGGAAAGACCGCAACGACACCTCCGCCCACGGATCCAGACGCTCGCGCGCCGCCAGCCACGAGGCGACGATCCGCCCGCTCAAGGTATCCTTCGCCGCCAGCTCGGCCAGCACCTCGTCGGCCACCTTGCGCGCCGCCGCCAGCACGTCCCGCGGATAGGGCAGCACCCGCACGCCATGTTCTCGCTTCAGCGTGCGCAGGGCCTGCGCGTTGCGCCAGCCGACCTCGGCCAGGGTGCGCGCCTCCTCCGCCGAGCAGGCGACCTCGATGACGCGCCTGAGCTCGTCGTCCAGCCCATCCCACAGCTTGCGGGAAACCAGCAGCTCGCCGGTACCGTTGGGCTCGTGAAAACCGGGGTGATGATAGACCTTCGCCACCTTGTAGAAGCCCAGCGCCATGTCCGAAAACGGCCCCAGGAACTCCGTGGCGTCGATGGCCCCGGAC
>JALVRJ010000288.1:0-1099 GCA_027031305.1 Hyphomicrobiales bacterium
CGCGCCGCGTCGGCGCCGGCACGGTGCTGGCGCAGATCGTGGAGCTGGTGGCCTCGGCGCGGCGTTCGCGCGCGCCCATCCAGTCGCTGGCGGACAAGTTCGCCGCCTGGTTCGTGCCCATCGTGGTGGCGGTGGCCGTCGTGGCGTTCATCGGCTGGATGCTGTTCGGGCCGGAGCCGCGTTTCGCCTATGCCATCGTCGCCGCCATCTCGGTGCTCATCATCGCCTGCCCCTGCGCCCTGGGGCTGGCCACCCCCATGGCCGTCACCGTCGCCGTCGGCCGCGGCGCGAAGTCCGGCATCCTGGTGAAGGACGCCGCGCACCTGGAGCGCCTGGCGGAGGCGGACACGCTGGTTATCGACAAGACCGGCACCATCACCGAAGGCCGCCCGGAGGTGGTGCATATCCAGCCGCTGGCGGACGATCTGGACGAGGAGAAGCTGCTGGCGCTGGCGGCGGCGGTGGAAGCCGGCGCCACCCATCCGCTGGCGGAAGCCATTCTGAGAAGCGCGAGAGAACGCGGCGTGGACGCGCCGCAGGCCACCGATTTTCACTCCAACCCTGGCCTCGGCGTGGTGGCGAAGGTGGAAGGCCAGGCGCTGGCGCTGGGCAACGCGGCGCTGATGGAGGAGCTGGGCATCGACCTTTCCGCCATCGAGGACAAGCTGCGCCAGCACCGGCGGCAGGGCCGCACCATCGTGCTGCTCGCGCGCGACAATCGTCTCGCCGGCTTCCTCGCCATCGCCGATCCCGTCAAGGCCAACGCAAAGGAGGCGCTGGCTGAACTGAAGCGCCACGGGCTGCACATCGTCATGGCCACGGGCGATCAGCGCGAGACGGCGGAAGCCATCGCGCAGGAGGTGGGCATCACGGAAGTGCACGCGCGCCTCACGCCCGCCGACAAGGCGGCGCTGGTGAAGCGTTTGCGCGGGCAGGGGCACGTGGTGGCCTTCGCCGGAGACGGCGTGAACGACGCGCCCGCCCTGGCCGAGGCCGATGCCGCCATCGCCATGGCCTCCGGCGCCCAGGTGGCGGTGGAAAGCGCCGGCATCACGCTCTTGAAGGGCGATCTTGCGCGGCTGGTGCAGGCGCGCAAGAT
>JALVRJ010000288.1:1109-4157 GCA_027031305.1 Hyphomicrobiales bacterium
CCGTCGGCATTCCGATCGCCGCCGGCGGGCTCCACCCCGTGTTCGGCCTGTTGCTCTCGCCGGTGGTGGCGGCCGTGGCCATGAGCATGTCGTCTGTCTCCGTTGTCGGCAACGCGCTGAGGCTCTCCCGCCTGCGCCTGTAATGCCAGGCTGGCCGGCAAATCCGCCCCGCGCCCTCACACATGGCCGGCAGGAAAGGAAAAGGGGCGCCCGCTGCGCGGCGCCCCTTCACGACGGAGAGAGGAGAATGCGGCCATCAGCTGCAATCGCTGCATGGCACGCGCATCCGCTGCCGGGGCCGCAGGGAAATTTCGTCTTCCATCTTCAGCTGCATGTTGCCGAAGACGATGCGGCCGATGCGCACGCTGTATTTGTAACAGCCATAGGTCAGGACGAGATCATTGCCATCCCTCATTGAATTGATCTGGTCCGCCGTCAGGCTGGGCGCGCTGCTCTTGCACTGGTATCCACCCAGGTGATGCTTCCAGTCCAGCTTCGGCTGGCGAGTCCTGGTGTCCATCTTGAACGTGTAGACGGACAGGGCCAGGTTGCTGGTCGGAAACTTCCCCATGATGTGCTTGGCCGCCTTGTAATAGCTCTCGATGGTGGACTTGGTCAGCGTGCCCTTGGATTGTGTGATCAGGTCGCCCACCGTGTTGGTCACGCGCGTCATCTTGCGCGAGGCCATGGACATCAGGAACACTTCCACCGATCCCAGCATCAGGATGATCATGAAGGGAAACAGCAAGGCGAATTCGATGGAAGCCACCCCTTCCTCCGCCTCGCGCCCTCGCCGCAGATGGGTGCGCAGCCGTTGCGCAACGGACGGACGGCTCCCAGGAGCGCTCTTTTCCCCATGTTTCCGGTAGGCGGCATTCATTTTCTGCTCTCCCAATCACTGTGTAACGTCATGCGCGGGGCTTGGTCATCGATGCTTGTCGGCCCTGCGCTTTCCGTGCGTCGTTTCTTCATTTGCCATAGGGCTCGGTGCGGAAGGTGGTCGCCACCGTCAGCAGAAAGCTGTTGCCCCCGGTGTTGCTCAGCAGTTGCCCGATCAGGGGCGTGAAGAAGGACCACTCGTAAAACGCCCGCACCAGCAACACCTGCCGCGGCGCGCCCTTCTGATACTGGTTGTCCATGGTCAGGTTGCCACTGCTGTCCCTGTGCGGCGTCGGCGGATTGTTGATGGACGCGAAGTCCGGATAGGACCTGACGTCGACGATGAGCTTGCTGTTGCAACTGGTCTTCAGGACCACCTGGTCGCAGATGCGCTGGCGGAATTCTGCCTCGCTGATGTTCTGCTTGTGCGTCTGCCCCGTGCGCAACAGCCTTGCGGCGCGGTCCACGCCGTCCTCCAGGCCGTTGTTCAGCACCATCAACATGCCCAGTTCGATGATGCCGAGGAAGGTGATGAAGAACACCACCGAGACGAGGGCGAACTCCACCCCCGCCGCGCCCTTTTCGCTGCGCCGCAGGCGCCTGCCTCTCAGGACCAGTTTCTTGGCAAGACGAACCATTCCCGTGTCTCCCGCTTTCGAAGCCTTCCCGTTTCCCATGCGCCTTGTCTCTCTCGTGCCGTCGCCAATGCGAGACGGCCGCTCCGTCTCCACACTCTCGGCGCCAACGCCGTGCGCCGATGACGTCGGCATGGCACGGGTTCCGGGATGGCCGGATATTCATTGTCCTGCCCCGTTCTAACAGATGGATTTTGGGATGAGGTTAGGCGCGGCGTGACAATTTTATTCAAATTGCCACGATCGTTCCGATGCCGAAACGGCATGAAGCGGAGACGGACGCGCGACACTTTCCGGGGGATGTGGGAATGCGGCGCCGTTCAGCCTCCGCCCCGTTGTGCGCGCAGGAAGTCGGCCGTTCGGGCAATCACCTCCGCCAGCCCCGCGCGCAGCACCGGCACGCCCTCGGGCAGGGCGGACAGGAAGCGGCTGGCCAGGCGGTTGTCCAGCATCACGAACACTCCCCTGTCATCGGCCTTTCTGACGAGCCGGCCGAAGGCCTGGCGCAGGCGCAGGCGCACCTGCATGTCCGTCCAGCGCGTGCGCCCGAAGGCCCGCTGCCGCGCGCGCTCCAGGATGGTGGGGCGCGGCCACGGCACGCGATCCATCACCAGCAGGCGCAGACTCTCGCCCGGCACGTCCACGCCATCACGAACGGCATCGGTGCCCAGCAGGCAGGCGTCGCGCTGGGCGCGGAAGATGTCCACCAGCGTGGCCGTGTCCATGGCGTCCACATGCTGCGCGTAAAGCGGCACTCCGGCGGCTGCCAGCGGAGCGATCAGACGCCGATGCACCGCCTTCAGGCGCGAAATGGCGGTGAACAGGCCCAGCGCCCCGCCACCCGCCGCCAGGAACAGCTCGCGATAGGCCGCCGCCAGTTGCTCCATGTCGTCCCGGTCGATGTCCGAGACGACGAGGAAGCGCGTATTGGCGGCGTAGTCGAAGGGCGAGGGGAAGCTCGTCCGCCGTGCCGCCCAGGGCAGGTGCGCCGCTCCGGTGCGCATCTCCGCGCTTCGCCAGTCCTCGGGCGCCTCCGGCGGGCGGTCGCGCAGCGTGGCCGAGGTGATCACCGCCGAATCGACCCGTTTCAGCACCGTCTCCGCCAGCGGAATGGTCGGATCCACCCAGTGCGCGTGCACCCCGATGTCCATTTCCTGCCCGTAGGCATGGGAGATGGAAAACCACATGACGATGCGCTCGTCCTCGGCGGACGTTTGCGCGGATGAGTTCGTTTCCCCGGCCAGCAGGCGCCGCAACATGCCCACCCATCCCCCCACCATCAGCTCGCCACGGCGGATGAGCGAGCGCCCCAGACTCTCCAGCCGGTTGCGCTCGGCGGAGGTCAGCGTGGCCGCCTCCTCGTGCAGTCTGCGCAATAGCAGGGTGGCCAGCCGCGCCATGTGCCGGCGCAGCTCTTCCAGCGCGCCCGAAGCCTCCCGCCAGCCACGCGACAGCGCCGCAAACCGGCTCCGGGCCCCCGCAGCAAGGGGCGCGCGCAGCCCGGCACTGTCCTGGCGCTCTGCCCCGGGAACGA
>JALVRJ010000289.1 GCA_027031305.1 Hyphomicrobiales bacterium
GTTCATGAGCCTCTACCAGACGGCCAATTCGCAGGAACACGCCTATTTCGACGCCGCCGCATCGCTGCTGTTCTTCCTGCTCATCGGCCGCTACCTCGACCACCGCATGCGCGCCCGCGCGCGCTCCGCCGTCACCCAGCTCATGGCGCTCTCGGCGGAGGGCGCGAATGTCATCGAAAGGGATGGCAAGCAGCGCTTCCTGCCCATTTCGGCGCTGGAGCCGGGCATGTTGGTGCGCGTCGCCCCGGGTGAACACGTGCCCGTCGACGGCCTCGTCGAGGACGGCCATTCCGACGTCGACAACGCCCTCATTACCGGTGAAACGACCCCGGAGCGCGTGCGACCCGGAGACAAGGTGTTCGCCGGCGCCGTCAACCTCACCGGCCCGCTTCTCATCCGCCTCATGGCCGCCGGCGAGGACACCTTCCTTGCCGAGATGATCCGCCTCATGGCCGCCGCCGAAAAGAGCCGCTCGGCCTATGTCCGCCTCGCCGACCGGCTCGCCGGCTATTACGCGCCCGCCGTGCACATCGCCGCCGGTGCCACGCTGGCCGGCTGGCTCTACGCCACCGGCTTCAACTGGCCCGTTTCGCTGCTGCACGCCATTTCCGTGCTCATCATCACCTGTCCCTGCGCGCTGGGCCTGGCCGTGCCGGCGGTGCAGGTGGTGGCCGCCGGCGTCCTTTTCCGCTTCGGCGTCATGGTCAAGGACGGTGGTGCGCTGGAAAGGCTGGCCGAGATCGACAGGGTGATCTTCGACAAGACCGGCACCCTAACCCTGGGACGGTTGGAGCTCATGGACACCGGCCCCGTCTCCACCGAGGCGCTCGCCGTGGCCGCCGGCCTGGCCCAGGGCTCTGCCCACCCGCTGTCCAAGGCCATCGTCGAGGCGGTCGGCCGCCATCGCCTGGCGCCCGCCGTCGTCACCAACGTGCGCGAGCTGCCCGGCCGCGGCCTGGTGGGCACGTGGCAGGGCCGCCAGGTGAAGCTCGGCGCGCTGGACTTCTGCGGCGCCGATGAAAGCGACATTCAGGCGCCGGACATGCCGCACCTGGCGCTGGCCATCGAAGGCCGCAAGCCGATCGTCTTCGCCTTCGCCGACACCCTGCGCCCACAGGCACGCGAAACCATCGAGCGGCTGAAGCGCATGGGCTGCAAGGTGGAGCTGCTCTCCGGCGACCGCGAGGGGCCAGTGCGCGCCGTTGCCGAACAGGCCGGCATCGAGACCTGGCGAGCCGCTTGCTCGCCGCAGGAAAAGCTGGCCTACGTGGAGGGGCTGTCAAAGGCCGGCGCCAGGGTTCTCATGGTCGGCGACGGTATCAACGACGCCCCGGCGCTGGCCGCCGGACACGTCTCCATGGCCCCCGCCAGCGCCAGCGACATCGGCCGCACCGCCGCGCAGCTGGTGTTCCTGTCCGAATCGCTGCGCCCGGTGTGGTTCTCCGTGCACGTCGCCCGTCGTGCCCGCCGGCTGATGATGCAGAACTTCGCGCTGGCCCTTGTCTACAACATCGTCGCGGTGCCCGTGGCCATGCTCGGCCACGCCACGCCGCTGGTCGCCGCCATCGCCATGTCGGCCTCCTCCATTGTCGTCGTCGGCAACGCGTTGCGTCTCAACCTTGTCGGCCGCAAGCTTGAGAAGAGTGTTGCGTCACTGCCCGCGACGGCGCAGAATCGGCAACCACGAGAACGGAGGAAGGCGGCATGAACGTTCTGGCATTCCTCGTGCCCCTAGCCTTGTTCATGGGGCTGTTGGGCCTGGGCGCCTTCATTTGGTCGCTCAGGTCCGGCCAATACGAGGATCTCGACGGCGAGGCCCTGCGCATTCTCGACGATGACGACGACAAGCCGCTGCCGCCGCGTGACTAGCACGCCGCGCACACAGGCATCCGCGCCGCGTCCTGCCGGGCCGAACACCTCGCCGGCTGGCCGATACTCGATGGAGCCCGCCCCATGGCCACTCTGCTGCTGACCCACCCCGCCTGCCTGCGACACCGGGTGCCGCCGGATCACCCGGAAACGCCGGCGCGCCTGCAAGTCATCGAACGGATCCTCGCCAACGAGGCGTTTTCCGGCTTGCTGCGCGAAGAGTCCCCGGCGGCGGAGATCGATCACCTGTTGCTGGCGCACGACGCAGAGCTCGTCGAGGCCTTGCGCGAACATGTGCCGGAAGAAGGCCTGCGGCCGCTCGACGCGGACTCCTGGCTTTCCCCCGGCAGCTGGCGTGCCGCTCTGCACGCCGCCGGCGCCGCCGTGCGCGCGGTGGGTGCCGTGGCCAACCGCGAGGTGGACAACGCCTTCTGCGCCATCCGCCCGCCCGGGCACCACGCCGAGCGTCACAAGGCCATGGGCTTCTGCCTGTTCAACAACGCCGCCATCGCCGCGCGCTACGCCACGGAAGAGCTTGGAGCGGAACGCGTCGCCATCGTCGATTTCGATGTCCACCACGGCAACGGCACGCAGGACATCGTGTGGGACGAGCCGGACATCATGTATTGCTCCACCCACCAGCACCCGGCCTATCCCGGCACCGGTCAGGTCACGGAGACCGGCGCGCACGGCAACGTCGTCAACTGCCCCCTGCCGCCGCGGTCCGGCAGCCAGCAATTTCGCGAGGCCGTGCGCACGCGCATATTGCCCGCGCTGGATGATTTCGCGCCGGAGTTCCTCATCATCTCCGCCGGCTTCGATGCCCACGCCGCCGACCCGCTGGCACAATTGAATCTGCGCGAGGAAGACTTCGCCTGGGTCACCATGCGCCTGATGGAAGTGGCGGCGCGCCACGCCGGCGGGCGCATTGTCTCGCTGCTCGAAGGCGGCTATGACCTGAAGGCGCTGGCGGCGTCCGTCGCCGTGCACGTGAAGGTGCTGATGCAAGGAGGCGGCGATGACTGAGCAGCAGGGCAGGCCGGTGGAAGAGATGAGCTTCGAGGAAGCCATCGCCGAGCTTGAGCGTATCGTCGAGCGCCTCGAGCGCGGGCAGGTGCCGCTGGCCGAATCCATCGCCATCTACGAGCGTGGCGCGGCGCTGAAGAAACGCTGCGAAACGCTGCTGAAGGAGGCGGAGATGCGCATAGAGAAAATCGTGCTCAACGAACAGGGCGAACCAGTGGGCACCGAGCCGCTTGATCCGGATGCCGCTGGCTGAATGCATCGCATGAGTTTTGCTTTGGCTGAGAGAAGCGCCCATGGCGAAAAATCGCCATTGGCGCTTCATTGCCATTTTCTCCCGTGCCATTGAAAATCAAGGACGGCCCTTTGGGCCGCCGCAAAGCGGTTTCATCCTTGACTTTCAAGGGCACGGGAGACACCTGCCCACGTGAGGCTCAAAGCATGGCCAACAAGGTTCGGCTGGACAGGTTGTTGGTGGAGCGCGGCCTTTTGCCCACGCGTTCGCGCGCGGCCGATGCCGTGCGCCGCGGCGCGGTGCGGGTGAACGGCAAGGTGGCCACCAAGCCCGGCCGGGTGGTGGCGGAAGATGCAGACATAACACTTGCCGATCCGGCCTCCGGCTATGTCTCCCGCGCCGCGCTGAAGCTGCTGGCGGCGATCGGGGCCGAGCCCGCTTTTGCCCGCGCCATTGGTGGCGTTGCTAGCGCCGACATCGGCGCCAGCACCGGCGGCTTCACGCAAGTGTTGCTGGAGCACGGTGCGGCAAAGGTGTTCGCGGTGGACGTGGGGCATGATCAGCTGCACCCAACGCTGCGAAAGGATGCGCGCGTGGTGGTGCTGGAGGGGATGAACGCGCGCGAGCTCACGCGCGAACACATCCCGCAGCCGCCTGAAATCATCGTCTCGGATGTTTCCTTCATCTCGCTGAAGAAGGCTCTGCCCGCCGTGCTTGAGCTGGCCAAGCCCGGCGCCTGGCTGGCGGCGCTGGTCAAGCCGCAGTTCGAGGCCGGACCGCAACATGTCGGCAAGGGCGGCGTGGTGAAGGATGCAAGAGTGCGCGAACGGGTGCTGGTGAATATCGCGCGATGGCTGGAAGGGCGTGGCTGGCAGGTGGTGCGCACGCTGCCCTCTCCCATCACCGGCGCGGACGGCAACCTCGAATACCTGCTGCTGGCGCGGAAGAATTGACACGTCATACCGGCGGAAGCCGGTATCTCGTGTGGTAACTTCTGAAGCAGAT
>JALVRJ010000290.1 GCA_027031305.1 Hyphomicrobiales bacterium
TCGTTTTCCCCCGCTTTCGCCATCTCCACCCCGGCACGCAAGGGATTGGGGATAACCCGGGAACGAGCGGCATGATTCATCCTGCCCTGTCCTCTCTCGCACAAATGATTCACAGCGATTCACAGCCGGATTCCGAAAACATGGAAAGGGTTGTCCACCGCCGAGCTAGCCGCGCGATCAGGAGAGGAAGGCACGAAAGAGCGCCGAGGCCGGAGGAGTCAGTCTGGCCAGGCGCGATGCATCCGATGAGGTTTCGACCAACTCAGCCCCGCCCACGCGCCTCATGGATCAGGCGCAGGGCCTCGGCCCAGTCGAGGCGGCCATCATAGAGGGCGCGGCCGGATATGGCGCCTTCCAGCACCGCGCAGTCGGGCTCGAGCAGGCGCTTGATGTCCTCGATGGAAGCCAGACCGCCGGAGGCGATGACGGGAATGGATATGGCGTTGGCGAGCTCAAGAGTGGAATCGATGTTCAACCCCTTGAGCACGCCGTCACGGTCGATATCGGTGTGGATGATGGCGGCCACGCCCGCGTCCTCGAAGCGTTTCGCCAGCTCGATGGCGGTCAGCTCGGAGGTCTCCGCCCAGCCTTCCACCGCCACCTTGCCGCCCTTCGCGTCAATCCCCACCGCCACGCGTCCGGGAAAGCGCTTGCAGGCCTCGCGCACCAGTTCCGGCTCGCGCACCGCCACCGTGCCCAGGATGACCCGGCGCACGCCCGCCTCCAGCCAGTGTTCGATGGTCGCCATGTCGCGAATACCGCCGCCCAGCTGCACCGGAATGCAAACGGCCTGGAGAATGGATTGCACGGCCCGCGCGTTCACCGGCCGTCCGGCGAAGGCGCCGTTCAGATCCACCAGATGCAACCATTCGAAGCCGGCTTCCTCGAAGGCGCGTGCCTGCGCGGCGGGGTCCTCGTTGAACACCGTGGCGCGGTTCATGTCGCCCAGCTCCAGCCGCACGCACTGGCCGTCCTTCAGGTCGATGGCGGGAAAGAGGATCATGCGTTGTGCATCCCGTGATTTCATTTTCAGGTGAGAGAAACACCAATGGCGAATATCCACCATCGGCGCTTCCTCGCCATTCTTTTCACGACCCGTTGAATGTCAAGGACGGCTCCTCGGATCGCCACGAAGTGGCATATCCTTGATATTCATCGAGATTTGTAACTCAGGAGCAAGTCTTCGCGAGCAGCTCTTCTCCATCGTCAGGGCCGCCATTGGAGGAAGGCGGAGATGAGCTCCAGCCCCAGGCGCTGACTCTTTTCGGGATGGAACTGAAAGCCCAGCAGGTTGTCGCGCCCCACCGCCGCGGTAATTGGCCCGCCATAATCGCTCAACGCCACGATATGCCGCGAATCGGCTGGCTGGAAATGGTAGGAGTGCACGAAGTAGGCGTGCCGCCCATGTTCGCCGCGCAACAGGGGCAGCAAAACGGGATGTGGCTGCACCACTTCCAGCTCGTTCCAGCCCATGTGCGGGATCTTCAGCGCCCTGTCGGCCGGCGCGATCGGCGCCACCTGTCCGGGAATCCAGCCGAATCCCCTGTGTTCGCCGTGTTCCAGCCCGCGCGTGGCCATCAGCTGCATTCCCACGCAAATGCCCAGGAAGGGCCGCGCCGTTTTCAGCGCCACTTCCTCGATGGCCTGGTGCATTCCCCCGATGGCCTTAATGCCCGACATGCAGTCGGCGAAGGCGCCAACGCCGGGCAACACCACCCTATCCGCCGCCAGCACTTCCTCCGGCGTGCGGGCCAGCGACACTTCCGCTTCCAGCCCCGCTTCTTTCGCCGCGCGCTCGAATGCCTTCTGCGCCGAGCGCAGATTGCCAGAGCCATAATCGACGATGGCCACCTTCATGACGAATTCTCCGCTTTCACATGCCGGGCGCGCTCTCCCACCGGCATCAAGTCCGACCGTTAACGTGCGACAACGCCAGCGCCAATGCCTCGTCCGCGTCATGGGCCAGCACCAGCCCGATATCCTCGTATCCCCTCCAACGCATATACCATTGGCGCCAGGCATTGCCCTCCAGCCCCGTCAGGATGGAAAACAGCAGCCCGGCAATTCCGCCCTGCACCGGAGGCAGGATGCCGATCAGTCCCCACGCAACACCCGTCGCCAACGCCAATGGCCAGGCGCCGTGCCACAGGAACCAGAAGGGCCCGAAGAACAGCGCCGCCCAGGAAAATCGATCCGGCACCAACACGATGCCACCATCCGGTGCCTCGGCGTCTTCCGCATCCTTGCGCAGCAATACATGATATTCGCGCATGACGAACGCTTTCATTGCCAGCCACGACAAGGCGGCTCAAAGGGCTCCCTTGGTGGAAGGGATCACATCGGCCGCCCGCGGATCGATGGCGGCCGCCGTGCGCAAGGCCCGCGCCAATGCCTTGAAGCACGTTTCGGCGATGTGGTGCGCATTACGGCCATACAGATTTTCCACGTGCAGGGTCAGCCCGGCGTTGACCGCGAAGGCGTAAAAGAATTCGTGCACCAGTTCGCTGTCGAAGGCGCCGATCTTCTCGGCAGGAAAATCCACCTTCCACACCAGCCAGGGGCGGCCCGAGATGTCCACCACCACCCGCGTGAGCGCCTCGTCCAGGGGCACGTGAGCACTGGCGTAGCGCACGATGCCCTTCTTCCCGCCCAGCGCCTGGCGAAAGCACTGGCCCAGCACGATGCCCACGTCTTCTGTGGTGTGATGCGCGTCGATGTGCAAGTCGCCCCTGGCCCGCACGCGCAGGTCCATCAGCCCGTGGCGGGCGATCTGGTCCAGCATGTGGTCCAGGAAACCAATGCCGGTGTCGATGTCGCTCTTGCCCGTGCCATCGATGGTGAGCGTCACCTCGATGTCGGTTTCCTTCGTCTTGCGGCTGATACTGGCGCTGCGCATGGGTCCGTTTCCCTGGAATGACAAACCGAATGGATGCAATCCTCCACCCCGTTCGCATGGTGATATCATCATCGAATTGATAAATCACCCGCGGGTGAAGAACATGGTTTCGCCACTGGCACCGTCATCAGCCCGTTCCTGCCCTGATTTCAGGCTTGTGTCGTTTCCACCTGCTCGATGTCCGCGCCCAGCGCGCGCATGAGCGGGACGAAATCGGGAAAGGAGGTGGCGATCATCTCCGCCCCGCGCACCGTCACCGGCTCCTCGGCCGCCAATCCCAGCACGAGGAAACTCATGGCGATGCGATGGTCGTGATGGGCGTCGATGACCACGCCGCCCTTCAACGGCGCGCCGCCGCTGCCGGTCACCTCCATCACCTCCGCGCCACAGGCCGCCAGCGCCTCCGCCGTTACCTGCAACCGATCGCTCTCCTTCACCCTGAGCTCCGCCAGCCCCTCCATGCGTGTGGTGCCCTCGGCGAAGGCCGCCAGCACGGCGAGGACGGGATACTCGTCGATCATCGACGGCGCGCGCGAGGCCGGCACGGTGATGCCGCGCAAGCGTGAGGTTTCCGCCTGCACGTGGCCGATGATCTCGCCGCCCGACTGGCGCGGCTCGAGAATGCGGATTTCCGCCCCCATCTCGTGCAGCGTCTCGATAAGCCCGGTGCGCGTGGGGTTCAGCAGCACGTCCCGCACCAGCACCCGGCTGTTGGGGCACAACAGCGCCGCGGCCAGCGGGAAGGCGGCGGAGCTGGGGTCGGCGGGCACCTCGATGGCGCGGGCCTTCAGCTCGCCACCGCCGGTGAGGTGAATGCGCCGTCCGCTCGCGTCCATCTCCTCGACGATGTCGGCGCCGAAGGCCTTCAACATGCGCTCGGTATGGTCGCGACAGGCCACGGGCTCGATCACCGTCGTCGTGCCTGGCGCGTTCAGCGCCGCCAGCAGCACCGCCGACTTCACCTGCGCGGAAGGCACCGGCAAGGCATATTCGACGGGCACCGGGTCTTCCGCCCCGATGACGCGCAAGGGCAAGGTGCCGCCCGGCGCCGTATCGATTTTCGCCCCGAACCGTTGCAACGGCTCGGTGATGCGCCCCATGGGCCGCCGCGAGAGCGATGCGTCGCCGGTGAAGATCACCTTGATCGGCGTTGTCGCCACCAGCCCGGCGGCAAGCCGCACGCCGGTGCCGGAATTGCCGAAGTCGATGGTTTCCTCCGGCTG
>JALVRJ010000291.1 GCA_027031305.1 Hyphomicrobiales bacterium
GGCGAACCAGCGCGATGGCCCTGTCGCCCGCCTCGCTCACCGAGCCGGTGATGGTGCCGATGCTCTTGCCGTCCGCAACCAGGGGGGCCTCCGGCGCCACCGGGCTGCTGGCCGCCACCGGGATCAGCCGGCTGCGCGCCGTTCCGCGATGCTGCATCCGCGACACCACCTCTTGCCCCACGTAACAGCCCTTGGTGAAGCTTACCGCGCCCAATTGGTCGAAGTTCGCCTCATGCGGAAAAAGCTTGCCCGAGCCGATGTCCTTCTCCGAATCCGGCAGCCCCAGCGCGATGCGCCGCTGGTGATACGCTCCCGCGTCGGTCGGGTATCGCGCCGCTGTCGCCGCCAATGCGATGGCGCGCGTCCCCATCTTCTCCCAGCGTGGGTCGGGGTGGCAGACGATGAATGGCTCGTCTCCCTCCACCGCGTCCACCAGCACGGCGAGGTCGGGCCGCGCCCGCAGCTCCACCTGCCTGCGCAGCTTGTACATTTTCAGCCGCGCCAGCAGCGCCTCCGCCATTCCCGCCGCCGCATCCAGCAGGAAGCCCTCCACGCCCTCATCCAAACGCGCCGCCCACGCGAACATGTCGAAGAGAATCTTTCCCTGCGGCGTCAGCAGCCCCGCCCAGGTGCATTTGCCCCGCTCCAGGTTGGCGATATCGGCGGTGAGCAACGAGTGCAGGAACTCCCGTGCTTCCAACCCCGCCACCTCGATAACCGCCCGCTCCGCCAAGTGAATGGTCATGGCTCGCCTTTCCTCGTTGTTCCCGCCGTGAGGAGAAGATAAGGTGTCTTCCTGTGCGGTGCCAGTGGAGACGGGACATGCCATACGACCTGTTGCTGAAGGGGGGAACGGTCATTCTGCGTGGCGGGCCGGCGAAGGCCGACGTCGGCGTTCTGAGTGGCCGCATTGTCGAGATCGGCCGCATCGACGAGAAGGATGCCGCCGAGGTCATCGACTGCACCGGCCTCGCCGTGCTCCCGGGATGCATCGACACCCAGGTGCATTTCCGCGAGCCGGGCATGGAGCACAAGGAAGATCTGCACACCGGCTCGAAGGCCGCCGTCATGGGCGGCATCACGTGCGTCTTCGAGATGCCCAACACCAACCCGCCCACCACCACGCGCGAGGCCGTGGAAGACAAGCTCGCCCGCGCGAAAGGGCGCATGTTTTGCGATCACGCCTTCTTCGTCGGCGCCACGGAGGAAAATGCGGAAGAGCTTGAGGAGCTGGAGAAACTTCCCGGTGTGTGCGGAGTGAAGGTGTTCATGGGGTCCTCCACCGGCTCGCTGCTGGTGGCGGACGATGAAGGCGTGCGCGAGGTGTTGCGCCACATCTCCCGCCGTGCCGCCTTTCACTGCGAGGACGAGGAACGTCTCGAAGCGCGCAAGAAATTCCGCCAGCCCGGCGATCCGTCCACCCACCCCCTGTGGCGCGACGCGGACACCGCATACAGGGCCACCGAACGCCTGTTGCGACTGGCGAAGGAGCAGGGCAAGCGCGTGCACGTGCTGCACGTGACCACCGCCGACGAGCTGCCGCTGCTCATGTTGGCGAAGGATTTCGCCACCTTCGAGGTCACGCCGCATCATTTGACGCTGACCGACGAGTGCTACCGCGAGCTCGGCACCCTGTGCCAGATGAACCCGCCGGTGCGCGGCGAAGAACACCGCGCGGCGCTGTGGCACGCCATCAACACCGGCCTGGTGGACGTCATCGGCTCCGACCACGCCCCGCACACACTGGAAGAAAAGGCGAAGCCTTATCCCGAAAGCCCATCCGGCATGGTGGGCGTGCAGACGACCCTGCCTATCATGCTGGATCACGTGAACGCCGGGCGCCTGAGCCTGCTGAGGCTCGTCGATCTCTTGTGTTACGGCCCCGCGCGCGTCTATGGCATCGCGGGCAAGGGCGCCATCGCGCCGGGATATGACGCCGACTTCACCATCGTCGACACCAAGGCCGAGCGCACCATCACCAACGACTGGATCGCCAGCAAACCTGGCTGGACGCCCTACGACGGCAAGCGGGTAACCGGCTGGCCCGTCATGACCATCGTGCGCGGCCAACTCGTCATGCGCGAGGACGAGATCGTCGCCGACACCCCCGCCGGCCGACCGGCCCGCTTCGTCGAGACGCTTCCGCGCAACGCCGGTTAAGGGCGGGCAGGAACGCCCTCATGGCGTCAGGTCCACCAGCCCTTCGCCCGGCGGTTCGTTGCCGGTGAACATGGAAACGCCCAGAACGTCCATTTTCGACTCGTCCACCGTCCAGGCGAAGGTCAGCGGCGCTTCCGTCTGCAACAGGTGCAGCCAGCGCTCGTACTCCTCCACCGGCAGGTCGATGGCAATGGTGGAGCCCGTCACCGTCGATTCCTTGCCCTGCGCGCCGGGCAGGAAATGCAGGTAGGCGTGCCGCAGCGGCTCGCCGTTGGGCTTGAAATGCAGCGTGATGGTGCGCCGCCCCAACAGCTCGCCGCCAACCTTGCGTTGCGACATGTGCACCGAAAAGCTGTCCACTTCCGCCGTATGCGCCGTGATGGTCATCGGCCCTTCCTCCGCTATCAATGGCTCTCTCGTTCGACCTGCCTCACAGATGGGAACACCTCCGCCATCCCTCAATACGAGGCACGAAAAAAGGCCGGAGGGTCATGCCTCCAGCCTTTTTGCGCGCATCGGAGCGCTCTTTTGAAATGGTACAGCTGGGTGGACTCGAACCACCGACCCCCAGATCCACAATCTGGTGCTCTAACCAACTGAGCTACAGCTGCTCATCAACGCCGCGCAAGACCATGCCGAGCCATCGCTGCCGGCGCGGCTTGGGCGAACGCCTGCAAATTATGCCGCCCCGGTGCGCTTTTCAAGGTCTACCGACGCCGGCGATTACGTTTTACCCAAAATGATGCCCGGCGCAATCCCCCGCTTGCATCCGGGCCATGCATTCCGCGCCACCGTGACGCATCGCCATGCGGTTGCCTTGAAAAATGGCGAGGCTCCTGGTCCGAATCCTGCATGGGACGATGCGAGGGGCGAGCGCGTGCCATTGCCGCGCGTGTCCATGCGGTTTCCTCGAAATTCGGGTAGAAACACATTGTGTTACCCTGTTACCATGGTGTATTGTTATGAAACACGATGTTACCGGAATATTGCGCCATGGGCGTGAAAAGGGCTGGCGTCATTCGGGGGCGAGAGGCTATGCCTTGTGCTGGCGGGCTGGGTGCGCGGTAACGGGGGCCGAAGCGAGGCTTCGTTCTCCTCAAGCGGGTAATGGTGCACATGCCGTCGAATGATCTGGACAAGCTGGGCTGTTCGCCTCGGCCGGCCTTCCTGTGGGACGTGGCGCGCCGCCGCGTTGTCTGGGCCAATGCCGCCGCCGTGCGCCTGTTCGGCGCCCTCGGCCCGGCCGAGCTGGCCGAACGCCCGTTCGGCCCGCGCGACCCAGGCGTGCGCGTCCTCGCCGAAACCTACGAGCAACTTCGCCAATCCGCTCATGCTGACGATGGCTCCAGGCCACGGACGAAGCTGAAATTGCGCTTTCCCTCCGTCGGGCGCGACAAGGCCTTCTCCGCCGAGGCCACGCCACACCCGTTGGCCGATGGCCGCGAGGGGCTGCTGGTGATGGCGCGTGACCTGGCGGCCGAAAGGGCCGCCAGCGGAGACATGTTTTCCGAAATCCTCCATGACATGCCACAGCCCCTGCTGGCGTTCACGCCCACCGGGGCGCCGGTATTCGCCAACCCGGCGGCGGTGGAATTGCTGGGCGAGGATGCCGCGCTGGCCTGCGCCTTTGCCACCCCGTCCCAACTGCGCGATTTCCTGGACCGCGCCCGCCAGACCGGCCTCGCCGTTACCACGCGCGAGGTGCAAACGCCTCTGGGCAAGCGCATTCTGCGACTGGTGGCCCGAGCCGGGCGCGACGACGGGCTGGTGGTGGTCGGCATCGACGATCTCACCGACCGTCTGCGGCTGGAGCGGATGGAGGCGGAAGGCCGCCTGTCGCCCGAAATGCCCCGGCTCTCCCTGCCCGAAAGGGATCGACCGCAAGACGCCCGTTCCGGATTGGTGGACATCGCGCCGCCGGGACGCCTTCCAGCG
>JALVRJ010000292.1 GCA_027031305.1 Hyphomicrobiales bacterium
CGGCGGTGAGGGCCGGCATGTAGACCACCGCGGCGAACAGCGTCCACAGGGCGGTGGCCACGGTGGCCATGATGTAGGGCAGTGGCGAGGGCGGCTTGCGCAGCTGGGCTATGAGCGCGGCGGTGGCGGCGTCGTTCTGGTTGGCCGGGCCGGGCAGCGAGGCGGGGGCGGTGCGCGGCGCGGCGGCGGGAGTCTGCTTGCCGGGAGCGGTCTTTCTGTCGGGGGTCTGCTGCGCCTTTGCCATGGTCAGTGCGTCCTGAGTTTGCGAGTCCTGCGGGTTCGTGCGGCCGTTGTTTCCGCTCAATGCGGCCATTTGATGAGGGCGGGCCGTGGCTCGGGCGCCATCGTGGCGTTCTTTCGCATTCGCTCTCGGCCAGATCATGACAATCATGACACGGCCGGGCGCGAGCAAGCCGGAAGCCAGCCCCATTTCGCCAAATTCATGACGAATTTAATCCATTTGTCGCGCTTTCGTGAGGTGGGGCGTAAATAAATGGTTAATGCATGGGAGAGCACCCGGGGCGGCTTGTCAACGGCGAAGCGGGCGAGATCGTTTGCGTTTTCGGAGCGGGTCACGATGAACGACGCATGGGGCGTTCATTCACCTTCCCTTCACGCCGATGTGCTGCAATGGGAGGTGTCGGAGTTTCTCTCGAGGGAGCCGGAACGATGACGGCAAGGATGGACCCGCGACATGATCCCGCCGTGGTGCTGGCGGATCATATCGATTTTGGCCACCTGGAACGCTACACCATGGGCGAGCCGGCGCTGACGCGGGAGTTGTTGCGCTCCTTCTGCGAAGAGGCGCGGGCCTTCACCCTGTCGCGTCAAGAGGACGTGGGGACGGAGCGGCGCGCGCTGCACCGGCTGAAGGGCGCGGCGCGGGCGGTGGGCGCCTTTCCGCTGGCGGACGCGGCGGAGTGGCTGGAGAAAATGCTTGAAGACGAGGCGCCGGCGGAGGACGTGCATGACGCCCGCGCGGAACTGACGGAACGGCTGGAGGCGCTGCGCGAGGCGTGCGAGGCGTGGAAGGCCGCAATGGGATATTGACGGGAATTGCCGCGCCGGGGGCGTGATCCCACTCTTCCCGCCGCATCGTCGTCATTGGGGGGCGCAGCGTCGGCCTGATGCCCGGCCGGGAGGTCCACTCTCGGAAGGAGGAATGTCCCGAGGAGTGGGCGGGGCGTGCGTGTTCATTTGACAAAGCCCTCGCTTTTCCCCATAGCCCTCGCAAACGTTGAACACGCCCCGCCTGCCGGGAGCGGCGGGGCGAGCGGCATTTTTCCGAACGACAGCGGAACCGAGACAGCAATGGTGAAGATCATTTTCGTCGACCCGGAAGGCAAGCGCCACGAGGTGGAGGCCGAGGAGGGCATGACCCTGATGGAGGCGGCGGTGAAGAACATGGTGCCGGGGATCGAGGCCGACTGCGGCGGGGCGTGTGCCTGCGCCACCTGCCATGTCTATGTCGACCCTTCGTGGAAGGAGAAGATGGCGGAGCTGTTCGAGCGCTCGGAGGCGGAGGAGGACATGCTGGACTTCGCCTTCGACGTGCGCGAGAACTCGCGGCTTTCCTGTCAGATCAAGGTGACGGCGGACATGGACGGGCTGGTGCTGGAAGTGCCGGAACAGCAAGGGTGAAACACTCCCCGTCACCCCGGCGGAGGCCGGGGGCTCGCGCCGCCAACTCATGCATTCGCGGCTCGAGATGCCGGCTTTCTTCGGCATGACGAATGAAGAGAAGGATTCGGTGTCGCGCCGGCTTGAGGCGGCTCGGCGCCGGCGCGACGGCATTTTTTCTTGTGGATGGCATGGCGGAGATCGAGACGGAAGCGCTGATCATCGGGGCCGGGCCGGCGGGGCTGTTCGCCGCCTTCGAGCTGGGCATGGTGGGGGTGCGCAGCCATGTCATCGACATTTTGCCGCGGGCTGGCGGGCAGTGCATGGAGCTTTATCCGGACAAGCCCATTTTCGACATTCCGGCGCATCCGCGCATCACGGGGCGCGAGCTGACCGAGCGCCTGGTTGAGCAGTGCGCACCCTTCGATCCCGTCTTTCATCTCAACGAGGCGGCGCAAACGCTGGAGCGTGCAGGCGAGGGCTTCATCGTCTCCACCGCCTCCGGCAAGCGCTTTTCGGCGAAGGTGGTGGTGGTGGCCGCCGGCGGCGGGGCCATCGTGCCGAAGCGCCCGCCCTTGAAGCGGCTGGAGGAATTCGAGGGAAAATCCGTTTTCTATGCGGTGCGCGAGAAGGCGCCGTTCGCGGGCAGGCGCGTGGTGGTGGCGGGAGGAGGCGACTCGGCGCTGGACTGGGCCATCGAGCTGGCGCCGATCGCGGAAAGGCTGACTCTGTTGCATCGGCGCGAGGAATTTCGGGCGGCGCCGGCGAGCGTGGAGAAAATGCGCCGCATGGTGGAGGCGGGCGAAATGGACTTCCGCCTGGGGCAGATCGCCGGGCTGGAGGGCGCGGACGGCCGGCTGCGGGCCGTGCGGGCGCGTCATGCGGGCGAGGCCTTCGACATTCCCGCCGACATGCTGTTGCTGTTCTTCGGGCTTGCCGGCAGGCTGGGGCCGCTTGAGAAATGGGGATACGAGGTGAAGGGCGGGCGCATCGTTGTCGATACGGCCAGCTTCGAGACGAGCCTTCCCGGGGTGTTCGCCATTGGCGATGTATGCCTCTATCCGGGCAAGCTGAAGCTCATCCTGTCGGGCTTTCACGAGGCGGCGCTGATGGCGCAGAAAGCGGTGCGATACGTGCATCCCGACCGGCATCACACCTTTACCCACAGCACCTCTTCCGAGATCATCGCCGAGAAGCTGCGCCTGGGCGAAGACTGAAGGTCCGCCACTTCCTCCTCACCCCATTGATGAGCCGGGGTTTCGTGGTGAAAACCGGAATGAGATACCGGCTTTCGCCCAGTGGTGCCCAGGGAAAAATCAGGATGGATGAGAAAAGAGTTGGAACTGCAAACGGTTGCCGAGAATGACAGCCGAAGAGGCTTGTGCGCGTTGCCTCTTCCCGTCATCCCCGCGAAAGCGGAGATCCATAACGGAATCAGTGGCCTGCCGGATTCCCGCTTGCGCGGGAATGACGAATTTGGGGAACCTTTGAAGTTTCTAGGACATCAATGGGCTTTCGCCAGCATGATGGGAGGGGGGATTGCGTGCTCTTTGCCAGTATGACTAGGGTGCTCGCGGAGGAGTTTTTTCATGCCGGTTTCACTGGATCAGCTGGCGGAATGCGCACCCCTGAACACGCTGCTGGCGGAGATGGCTCAGCAGGCGCGCGACGTGCTGGCCAGGCAGGCGCGGGCCGTGCGCGTCGCGGCGGACACGGCGCTGTTTCACCCCGGCGAGGCGTGCACGCAATATCTCATCGTGCTCGAGGGCGCGGTGCGGGTGCAGCTGCGCGCCGAGAACGGACGGGAGATCATGCTCTACCGTGTCGGGCCAGGGCAGACCTGCGTTCTGACCACCATGGCGCTGCTTTCCGGTGCGCCCTACGAGGCGGAGGGGCGCACGGAAACGGACGTGCGGGCATTGGCGCTGCCGGTGGCGGCGTTCGACGAGCTGCTGGCCACGTCCGGGGCGTTTCGGCGGTTCGTCTTTTCCGCTCTTGCCATGCGCATTTCCGACCTGATGCACCTGGTGGGGCAGGTGGCCTTCGCCCGGTTGGATGCGCGGCTGGCGGCATTC
Organism: Hyphomicrobiales bacterium; assembly: GCA_027031305.1. Lineage (GTDB taxonomy): Bacteria > Pseudomonadota > Alphaproteobacteria > Rhizobiales > Aestuariivirgaceae > Thermopetrobacter. The sequence goes on from JALVRJ010000292.1 coordinate 3,696, forward strand.
CTGTTGCATCATGTGGGGGGTTCCGGGCGGGGAGAGGGCTGCGCGTTGCGCATGACGCACCAGGATATCGCGGCGGAGCTGGGAGCCTCGCGCGAGGCCGTCTCGCGCCTGCTGAAGGGCTGGGAGCGGCAGGGACTGGTGCGGCTGGGACGAGCGGAAGTGCGGGTGGTGGATGCGGCCGGCCTGCGGCGGCTGCTGGGCAATGCCATGGACTAGACTCTGGCTTCTAAAATTGCGCGGCGCCAGTCTGGCGCAAAATCGGCAAGTAGCAATGGATTATCGAGATTTTGCGCCAGACCTTTCGGGCGACATTTTCGCGAAAAGGGCTGTCCTAGGATAAATTATACCACAATGCATAAAGGATCACCCACCAC
>JALVRJ010000293.1 GCA_027031305.1 Hyphomicrobiales bacterium
GTTTGTCGATCTGCGCCTGAAGATCACGGATGGCGGCGGCGATCTCGGCATCACCGCGATATCGCACCGTCTTGCCGTCATAGGTCACCCGGGCGATGCCGGAAGCCCGCTGCGCCCTCAGCGCCTCGAGCCGATTGAGTGTTGGCATTGCATCAATCATACGCCATTGACATATACGTCATTGGCGCTCACTGATCTTTCGATCACGGTCTTCGCCAGGAACGAGAAGGCCAACCTCACGCCGGCAGAAGTACGGGCCGTCAGGAAGCTCGGCAAGATGCTTGCCGACAGCTACGGGAGAAACGGATCATGAGCGACGCGTTCAAGAGCATCGAGCGGGGGCTGAAGGAAGCGATCGCCCACGCCCAGGGCAAAGGGCGGGGCGACGTTCATGAAATCGACGTGCCGGAACCCGATGTGAGGGCCATCCGCGCCCGCACGGGGCTTTCGCAAGCCGCCTTCGCCCGCAGCATCGGCGTCGCGAAAGGCACGCTGGTCAACTGGGAGCAGCGGCGGCGCAAGCCGGAAGGCCCGGCGCGCGTGCTGCTCGCCTTGATCGACAAGGACCCCACAATCGTTCAACGCACCTTGAGACGATGACCCAGCTCACCGAAGCCCGTCTATATAGTCGCCATTACATTCAAGGACACCGTAAAAATGAAGGAACTTCTGAAAAACGCGGTGCTTTCGATCGAACTTGGGGTGGAAGATTATCTGACGGACGAGGAGCGCCGTATACTGTCAGCCATCCGGAACCTTTACGCAGGCGTATTGCTTCTTTGCAAGCAAGTGCTCTGGAACGTATCCCCGCCAGACACAGAAGGCTCATTAATATACAAAGATCTCGTTCCAAGAAATATCAATGGCACCGTGCAAATGGTACCCAGAAAACCGCATCGCAACACGGTTGGTCGCCCACAGATTGAAGAGCGTTTCAAGGAGCTCGGCCTCAACCTCGACTGGTCAAAACTCCATAACCTCGCTCGGATTAGAAATGATGTCGAACATCTGTTCATGACGGTAAAACCTGCGATAGCAAAAGAAGCTCTCGCTTCCGCCATGCCCATCATCGAGCAATTATTGGTTGAGCATCTTCAGGAAGAACCGGCGCGTCTCTTTAGAGATGAAGTCTGGAAAGCACTGCTTGATAACAAGGATGTTTTCGACCAGCAACAGGCAAGATGTATTAACTCCTTCCAGAACATGAACTGGGAATATGATACGTTGGCTGAGGCAGCCTTGGAAATAAGATGCTCCCAGTGTGGGTCTTCTCTGGTGCGGCAGAGTGATCCGAACAACCAGAGCTTCGACGCGATGGAAATCAGTTGCGCAGAATGTGGCGTGGAATTGGATCGTGAAGATGTCTTCGAAACTGCGATAGGCGAGGCCACGGCAGGTAAGGCATACATCGCCATGACTGATGGTGGGGAGCCTCCAGTAACCACTTGCCCCGAATGCCTTCGCGAAAGCTGGGTGAACGGTGAAGGCTGCGTTTTTTGTCACTGTGCTGATTTGACGTGCTCAATATGTGAAGAGCAGTTCAATCCAGATGATTTCAATTATGATGCCGGCATGTGTTCATACTGTGCGTGGAAAATGGAGAAACTCATGCGAGAGTAGCTCGGAATTATAACCGGCTCTGATGCAAGACTGATTGGAGGGGCGGCCACCTTCACCTCATCGGCATCCACGTATTTGCCGGCTTCCACCCGTGCCTTGATCTCCAGCAGCTTGCCCTTCTCAAGCTCGCTCTTGATGCGGGTCTTCAGGAGCATCTTCGGCAGATCGCCACCGGCGGAGCCGGGCAACACCGCAGTGTCGACCGATACGGCGGCGTCCTGAGTGGACGTCCGTGGCGCGCCTTGCGCCTTCGGCCCGGCCGTCTTGCGCCGCAAGGGCCGCGCCGGATCGCGCCGGGCCGCCAGCGCCGCGTCGGCCTGCGCCGGATCGACCTTGCCGTTCTTGAGCCTGATCACCCCTTCCTTGACGAGGCGGCTCACATACTGGCGCGAAACCCCGCGCCGGCGGGCGTATTCCGACTGGCTGATCGGCATGGGCTGAAAAATTCATGCAAAAACAATCGAATAGGACTGGATATGTTCGTGTTTCGAAGCATGTATGTCATCCACCCCGGCAATCGGGCCGAGGTAAAACACATCGAAGGAGGCGCACATGCTGCCGAAACTCACCGATACCCAGCGGAGCGTCCTCGAAGCGGCCGCCGCGCGCGACGACCGGGCCGTCCTGCCGCTGCCCGCGAACCTGAAGGGCGGCGCGGCGAAAAAGGTGCTCGACGCCCTTTTCATCGCAAATCGAATTCATTAGATAATCAGCTTGAAAAGTATCAGCGCGGTGGCACAAGATGGCTCAAGATATAGATATGCGGCGGGTAATAATTGATCGAGATCGCCTGCCAGCACAATGGCCCACTCATCGTCATGCTCCCGAATTCTGGGAACAGCTAGGTAGGACTGTCGCGACATACGGTTTTCTTGAAGAGGTTTTGGGTAAGGCAATATTCGCACTTACAGCAACTCGACATTTCAAAACGGAAGATGAAGCATTGACCGCATACGAAAGATGGCTTCCAACTCTTGAGAAGGCCTTAACAGACACCTTGAAACCGCTAGCAGATACCTTTGGAAAAGTTGCCCGTGAGAATCCTGATTGTACAACTGAAAACATTGACGAAATCGTTACAGCTATCAAGAAAGCATCGGAAACAAGAAATGTAATTTGCCATGGTTCTTGGCGTCCTCCTGATACAGCAGGTCGCTCACAGCCTTTTTTCGTAAACAGGAAAAAAGAGATTTTCGACACTTCAGTAGATATCGCCTACCTTTGTCAACTACAAAAGCATGTTGCGGAACTTGCGGCTTCCGTGATCGACACGATCACGCACATGGGATACCAATTTCCGGGTGGTGGCGGACCTGGAAGGCCGATTTGGAATGGCACATGACACTTTGCGCTCCCCCATGGGCATTCAATAGCAACTGCGCAAGCCGGGAGAGAGTGACGACGATGCCCTGTTGCGCCTGCTCTACGCCTACCAGCGGCGACCGTCACACTGAAAGCCGACCGCCGCCGTTCACTCCGAACGGCGGTGTTCGGTCATGTTTCAGCCAACGTGCTCAGATATTCACTGTGCGGCGAACGGAGGACATCATCATGAAAAAGAAACGCAAACATCCACCCCCGAAACGCAGCCCCGCCGCCCGCGCGCTCGCCCGGCCGCTCTACCGGCAACGCAAGGTCAAGCCCCTGAAGGGCAAGGGCTCCTACAAGCGCCGTCCGAAGCATCGCGGACGGCGCTTTTCGTTTGTCGAGCGTTTTGCGTTCATCGCGGGAATCATGCAATCTCGCCAAGTCACCCTTGCCATTCGTACAAATTTGCACGATATTGTTTTGTGACCGGAGCGGACATGACGCGCGACCAATTCCTGAAGGAGCTTCGCAAATTCGCCCGCAAGAACGGTCTTGATCTTCAGATCGACCGCAAGCTCGGCAAAGGCTCGCATTACCGCGTCAGGCTGGGCGATCGCGTCACGACCATCAAGAGCGGTGAACTGTCGCCCGGATATGTCCGCCTCATCAGGAAACAGCTCGGCATCGAATAGGAACCATGTCCATGTCCGCATTTCGTTATAAGGCAAGGCTCGAATGGTCGGACGAAGACGGAGAGTTCCTCGTGACTTTCCCCGACGTTCCGGAGGCGATCACCGCCGGAGCGACGGAAGCCGAAGCCCTCGAGATGGCCGCCGACGCCCTCGAGGTGGCGCTCGCCGGACGCATGAAGGATGGCGAAGACCTCCCGGTTCCGGCATCACATCGGGGCGAAGGGCTGCATGAGGTGACGATCTCCCCCTTGCTGGCGGCCAAGCTGGCCGTTTATGCCAGATGGCGCGAAACCGGCATTTCCAAGATGGAATTGGCCCGGCGGATCGGCGTGCAGGAAGCCGAAGTCCGCCGCATTCTGGATCCTCATCACGCAACCAAGATCGAGCGCCTCGACGAGGCCATGCGCGCCATGGGGCGGCGGCTGGTGATCGAC
>JALVRJ010000294.1 GCA_027031305.1 Hyphomicrobiales bacterium
ATCACCTCGTGCAGATCGTCGACGTGCCCACGCGCAAGGTGCTGCGCACTCTGCGCCCCGGCAAGGGCGTGATGCACATGGAGTTCGTCGGGCGTGGGGCGGAGGTCTGGCTGTCGGTGCGCGACGAGAACCGCGTCGACGTCTTCGACACCCACAGCTTCGAGAAAATCGCCTCGTTGGAGGCCAGGGCGCCATCGGGCATCTTTTTCACGCCGCGCGCCCACAGAATCGGCCTTTGATCCTTGGGGAGGCGAAGTGGGGAGGGCCAAAACGGCAAGCGGCAGCGACGACGCAAGCGGGAGGGAGCGCAGATGGACATGCTGACGATGATGGGCGCGGCGCCGGCCGCCGACGCGGCCCGGCCACCGTTCGATTCCCTCACGCTGGCCCTGCTGGACACCTGGCAGCGTGGCTTTCCGCTCGTTCCGCGCCCCTTCGCCGAAATCGGCGAGGCCTTCGGGCTGGAAGAGCCCGAGGTCATCGCCCGCCTCGCCGCCGCACAGTCCAGCGGCGTCATCGGCCGCATCGGCGCGGTGGTGCAGCCCAACACCGTCACCGCCAGCACCCTGGCCGCTCTCTCCGTGCCGCGGGAGCGGCTGGAGGAGGTGGCCGCCATCGTCTCCGCCCAGCCGGAGGTGACGCACAACTACGAGCGCGAGCACGCGCTGAACCTGTGGTTCGTCGTCACCGCCGCCGACCGCGATCACCTGCGCGCCGTGCTCGAGCGCATCCGTGAACGCACCGGGCTCGAGCCGCTGGACCTGCGGCTTGTGCGCGGTTTTCACATCGACCTCGGCTTCGCCCTTCCCGGCGCCACCCCCGGCGAACGGCTCAGGAAGCACCTGCCGCACAACGCCGGCGACATGCCCGCCGCGCCCGTGCGCGCGGATGCCTTCGATCGCCGCCTGCTGGCCGCCATCGAGGACGGACTGCCATTGTTGCCGCGCCCCTATCTGGCCGTCGCCGGGCGGCTCGATACCGCCGAGGAGACCGTCATCGATCGCCTGCAACGGCTCATCGAGGCCGGCGTCATCCGCCGTTTCGGCATCGTCATCCGCCACCGGCGGCTGGGCTTTCGCGCCAACGCCATGGTGGTGTGGAACGTGCCCGACGAGCTGGTCACCCGCGCCGGCGCGCTGCTGGCCCGCAAACCGGGCGTGACCTTGTGCTACGAGCGCACCCGCCGTCCGCCGCGTTGGCCCTACAACCTGTTCTGCATGATCCATGGCCGCGAGCGGCCGGCAGTGGAGGCCCGCATCGCCGAGCTGGCCGCGCTGCTGAAGGACGAGCTGGGGCGCGACATCCCGCACGTGCCGCTGTTCTCCCGCCGCTGCTTCAAGCAGACCGGCGCGCGGTTCTCCACCAGCGGGCGGGGTGGCGCATGAATCACCACCTCGGCAGGGCTGGCGCCGGGCACGCGCCGGATGTTCCGATCGCGCTCGATGCGCTCGATGCGCGCATCATCACCCACCTGCAGGATGGTCTGCCCTTGACCCCACGCCCTTTCACTCAGATCGCGGACCGGTTCGGCATCACGGAAGACGAGCTGCTGACCCGGCTGCGGGGGCTGAAGGAAGACGGCTTCGTCATGCGCATTGGCCCACTCGTCAACGCCGACGCCGCTGGCGGCGCCTACATGCTGGCCGCGCTCGCCGTGCCGCCGCGCCGCTTCGACGAGGTGGCCGCCATCGTCAACGCCTTCGACGAGGTGGCGCACAACTACCAGCGCGACCATGTCTTCAACATGTGGTTCGTCATCGCCGCTTCATCGCGGCAAGGCATAGCCGAAACCGTGCGCGCCATCGAGCGCGCCACCGGCCTCTCCGTCCTGCAGCTGCCCAAGGAAAGGGAATATTTCGTCGATTTCCGCGTCCGCCTTTGCGACGGCCAATCACCCGGTGAAGCTCAGCCCGCGCCGGCGCCGCCCACGCCACGCCAACCGCACTCTCTGGACGAGGCCGACCGCCGCCTGCTGGCCCTTGCGCAGCCCGGCCTGGCCTTGCGGCCCGCCCCCTGGCGCGCGCTTGCCGAGCGCGTCGACATGACCGAGAACGAGGTGCTCTCGCGCATCCGACGCCTGCTCGCCGCCGGCGTCATCCGCCGCATCGCCCTGGTGCCCAACCATTATCGCCTGGGCCTGCGCGCCAACGGCATGAGTGTGTGGGACGTCGATGACGCCCGCGTCGACGAGCTGGGGCGAAGGGTCGGCGCGCTGCCCTTCGTCTCGCACTGCTACCGCCGCCCCCGGCGGCGGGGCTGGCCCTACAACCTGTTCGCCATGGTGCACGGGCGCACGCGCGAGGAGGCGCTGGCGCGCGCCGCCGACATCGCCAAGGTGCTGGGCGACGCCGTTCGCGCCCACGAGGTGCTGTTCTCCACCCGGATTCTCAAGAAGACCGGCACCCGGCTGTTTCGCGCCGACAAGTCCGAAGACCGAGGGGAGCGATGAGCCATGTTTCGCCTGAGCCATTACATGACCATGCTGGTGCGTGACGAATGGCCCTCTGCCCGCGCCGACAACGCCGGGCGCGACACCAGGCCGACCGGCCCCGTGGTCATCTGGAACCTCATTCGCCGCTGCAACCTGTTGTGCAAGCACTGCTACGCCATTTCCGGCAACGTCGACTTCCCCGGCGAGTTGCGCTTCGAACAGGTCTGCGCCGTCATGGATGACCTCAAGCGCTATGGCGTGCCCGCCCTCATCCTCTCCGGCGGCGAGCCACTGCTGCGGCCCGACATCTTCGATATTTCCGCACGTGCGAAGGAGATGGGTTTCTTCACCGCGCTGTCCACCAACGGCGTGCTCATCGACGGGCGCAGCATAGGGGATATCGCCGCCATCGGCTATGATTACGTGGGCATCTCGCTGGACGGCATCGGGGAGGTGCACGACGCCTTCCGCGGCATGAAGGGCGCCTATGAAAAGTCGCTCAACGCCATCCGCCTGTGCCGCGACGCCGGCATTCCCGTTGGCGTGCGCTACACCATGACGCGCGACAACGCGCACCAGTTCGAGCACATGATCGACCTGGTGCGGGAAGAGGACATCGACCGCTTCTACCTCTCCCATCTCGTCTACGCCGGGCGCGGCAACAAGAACCGCATGGACGACGCCGACCTCGCGCGCACCCGCGCCACCATGCACCGCCTCATCGAATGGGCGGAGGAGGAGGCAAAGGCCGGCAGCAAGCGCCAGATCGTCACCGGCAACAACGACGCCGACGGTGTCTATCTGCTGCTGTGGGCGCGGAAGCACTATCCCGACCGCGCGGAAAAGCTGGAAGCCGTGCTGCGCCGCTGGGGCGGCAACAGCTCCGGCGTCATGGTGGCCAACATCGACAACGTCGGCGACGTGCACCCGGACACCATGTGGTGGCATTACACGCTGGGCAACGTGAAGGAGCGTGCGTTCTCGGAGATCTGGGAGGACACCTCCGACCCGCTCCTGGCTGGCCTGAAACAGCGCCCGCGCCCGGTGAAGGGCCGCTGCGCCGAATGCGGATATCTCGCCATCTGCAACGGCAACACGCGGGTGCGCGCCCAGCAGCTCACGGGCGATCCATGGGCGGAAGACCCCGCCTGCTACCTTTCGGACGAGGAAATCGGCGTCGCCCCCCGCGAACGCTCGGTTCGCCTCACCCCCTTCCGCGGCCAGCGCCGCGCCACCACCCGCGCCTGAACCATTTGCGCCATACGATTTTCGTCATCCCCGCGAAAGCGGGGATCCATTAACTGAGTCAACGGTTCACTGGATTCCCGCTTTCGCGGGAATGACGAAGAAGGTTGGCTGTCGATACTTTGGAAGGCCTTTGAGCAGGGATGCAAGCCCTTCACGCCCGCAACACCCGCACCGTCTCCCGACGCACGCTCAAGCTCGCTTCATCCCCTTCCGCGCGTGGCGACTTGCCCGGAAGGTGTGGCTCGTCCACCAGCACCTCGTGCTCGCCCACCATCACCGCATAGCGCACCACCGGCCCCAGGAACTCCGCGTGTGCGATGCGCACCGGCACGCACACGCGGAGTTCCTGGGGCCGGTGG
>JALVRJ010000295.1 GCA_027031305.1 Hyphomicrobiales bacterium
CGGGTGTCCCATCAACAACCAGATCCCCGACTGGAACGACCTGACCTATCGCGGCGACTGGAAGACGGCCATCGAGAACCTGCATTCCACCAACAATTTCCCCGACATCACGGGCCGGGTGTGCCCCGCGCCCTGCGAGGCCGCCTGCACGCTGTATCTCGAGGACATTCCCGTCACCATCAAGACGGTGGAATGCCAGCTGGCCGACCGCGCCTGGCAGGAAGGCTGGGTGGTGCCGAAGCCGCCGAGGAAGAAGACCGGCAAGCGCGTGGCCATCGTCGGCTCCGGCCCGGCGGGGCTGGCCGCCGCTCAGCAGCTGGCGCGGGTGGGCCACGAGGTGCACGTCTTTGAAAAGAACAAGTATCCCGGCGGCCTGTTGCGCTATGGCATTCCCGACTTCAAGCTGAACAAGAAGATCGTCGAGCGCCGCGTGAAACAGATGGAGGAGGAAGGTGTTGCCTTCCACACCGGCGTTCACGTGGGGCACGACGTAAAGCTGAAAGCCCTGCTGGACGAATATGACGCCGTGCTCATGGCCGGCGGCTCGGAAAAGCCGCGCGACCTGCCCGTGCCGGGGCGCGAGTTGAAGGGCATTCACTTCGCCATGGAGTTCCTCACCCAGGCCAACCGCATGGTTTCCGGCGAGGGCCTGCGCGAGGACGAGGAACCAATCTCGGCCGAGGGCAAGCACGTTCTGGTCATCGGCGGTGGCGACACGGGGTCCGACTGCGTGGGTACCTCCATCCGCCAGGGCGCGGTGAAGGTGACGCAGGTCGAAATCCTGCCCAAGCCCCCCGAGCGCGAGGACAAGCTGCTGACCTGGCCCAACTGGCCGCGCAAGCTGCGCATTTCCACCTCGCAGGAGGAAGGCGCGGAGCTGCTATGGTCGGTGCGCACCGAGCGGTTCTCGGGCGACGAGGGCGGGCACGTGCGCACCGCCCACATGATCCGGGTGGACGACAAGCTTCAGCCCATCCCGGGCACGGACTTCGACATCAGGGCCGACCTGGTGCTGCTGGCCATGGGCTTCGTGCACCCGGTGCACGAGGGCATGATCGAGGAGCTGGGCGACGCGCTGGAACTGGACGAACGCGGCAATGTGAAAGCGGATGAAATTACCTACCAGACCTCCGTGCCGGGGCTGTTCGTGGCCGGCGACATGCGGCGCGGGCAGTCACTGGTGGTGTGGGCCATCCGCGAGGGGCGCCGCGCGGCGGCGGCCATCGATGAAGCGTTGATGGGGGCGACGCTGCTGCCGCGCTGAAGCCTTTCGGCGAAGACCCGCCCAGGCTCAGGCCGGGCGGGTATGGCCGGCGCCGCGCACCTGGTACTTGAAGATGGTCAGCTGTTCCAGCCCCACCGGTCCGCGGGCGTGGATGCGGCCGGTGGCGATGCCGATTTCGGCGCCGAAGCCGAACTCACCACCGTCGGCGAACTGGGTGGAGGCGTTGTGCATGACGATGGCGCTGTCCACCTCGCGCAGGAATTTCCGCGCCGTCTCGGCGTTTTCGGTGATGATGGCATCGGTGTGCTGCGAGCCATAACGACGGATGTGATCGATGGCGCCGTCAACCCCGTCGACCACCCTAATGGAAATGATGGGGGCGAGGTATTCGGTGCGCCAATCCTCTTCCGTCGCCGGCTTCACCCGTTCGTCCACGGCCTGCGTGGCCTCATCGCCGCGCACCTCGCAGCCGGCCTCGAGCAGCGCCTTGACCACCGGCGCCAGCAGCTTATCGGCCGCCGCCGCGTCGATGAGGGCGGTTTCGGTGGCGCCGCAGATGCCGGGACGACGCATCTTGGCGTTCACCGTCACGTTCACCGCCTTTTCCAGCTCCGCGTCGCGGTCGATGTAGGTGTGGCAAAGCCCCTCCAGGTGCGCGAACACGGGCACGCGGGCCTCTTCCTGCACGCGGGCGACCAGCGACTTGCCGCCGCGCGGAACGATGACGTCGATGCTGCCCTGAAGCCCGCGCAGCATCTCGCCGGCCGCCGCGCGATCGGTGGTGGGGACCATGAGGATGGCGTCTTCCGGCAGGCCGGCCTCGTTCATGCCGGCGCGCAGGCACTCCACCAGCACCTCGGAGGAATGAAAACTGTCCGAGCCGCCGCGCAGGATCACCGCGTTGCCGGACTTCATGCACAGCGCCCCGGCATCGGCGGTGACGTTGGGGCGGGCCTCGTAGATGATGCCCACGACGCCAAGCGGCACCCGCACCCGCGCGATCTTCAGTCCGTTCGGACGCTGCCATTCATCAATGACGCTGCCCACCGGATCGGGCAGGTCGCGGATGACGGCAAGGCTGTCGATGATGGCGTCGATGCGCGCATCGTTCAGCGCCAGGCGGTCGATGAAGGCGTCCGGACGCCCCCTCTCCCTGGCCAGGGCGACATCCCTTTCATTGGCGGCCAGGATGTCGGCGCGGCGCGCGTGGATGTGCCGGCCCATAGCCGCCAGCGCGGCGTTCTTGGCCTCGGTGGGGGCATCGGCCAGCGTCTCCGCCGCCGCCCGCGCCCGGCGGCCCAGCTGGAGCATCATCGCGGTGATGTCGATATCGGTCGGCTTGTTCATGACTTCGGTTCCGTGCCTGCGTTGGATCCGCGTTCCCCAGAGGAGGGGCGTCGGCCCATCGTGATCGCGTTGTCAAACTTGTCAAGGGCATGAAGTAGCGCCTTCGGCGCCCTCCCGGCACGTTCGGCAAAGGGGAGTCCCCTGCCCTTTTCTCACTCCCCGTCCTCGCGGTTTCCGGCGCTCAGCACCAGGTCGTCGCGATGGATGAGGGCGGAACGGGCCGGATAGCCCAGGATGTCCTCGATTTCCTGCGAGCGACGGCCGATGATCCTGTCAACGTCCGCGCGGTCATACATGATGAGCCCGCGCGCAAGTTCCCGGCCTTCCTCGTCGAGCACCCGCACGGCGTCGCCGCGCGCGAAATCGCCCTCCGCCCGCACCACGCCGACCGGCAACAGCGAGCGATTGTGCAACAGTGCCTTCTTGGCGCCATCGTCGACGATGACGGCGCCGGCGGGGGCCAGGGCGCCGGCGATCCAGCGCTTGCGGGCGGCGAGCGCGCTTCTGCGCGCCTTGAACCACGTGTGCCGTCCACCGTCCAGCACGCGGCGGATGGGATGCAGGGCGTGGCCATCGGCGATGATCAGGTCGGCGCCGGCGCTGGTGGCGATGCGCGCCGCCTCCAGCTTCGTCTTCATGCCGCCGGAGCCGACGGGGGTCTTCGCCTCGCCGGCCATGGCGAGGATGTCCGCGGTGAGGGTTTCCACCACCGGCACGTGCCGTGCCCCGGGGCTTTCCGGCGGGGCGGTGTATAGCCCGTCGACGTCGGACAGCAGCACGACGCAGTCGGCCTGCATCATGGAAGCGACGCGCGCCGCCAGGCGGTCGTTGTCGCCATAGCGGATCTCGTCGGTGGCGACGGTGTCGTTCTCGTTGATCACCGGCACGGCGCGGCGTTTCAGCAGGGTGCACAGGGTGGCGCGTGCGTTCAGGTAGCGCCGCCGCCGTTCGGTGTCGGTGAGCGTGAGCAACACCTGCGCCGCGACGATGTCATGGGCCGACAGGGCGTCTGCCCAGGCCCGCGCCAGGGCGATCTGGCCAACGGCGGCGGCGGCCTGGCTTTCCTCCAGGCGCCGCTTGTGGCGCTGAAGCGGCACCCCGAGGATGCGCGCGCCCAGGGCGACGGCGCCGGAGGACACCACCATGACGTCCGCGCCGCGGCCATGCAGCGTGGCGATATCCTCGACCAGCGCGGCGAGCCAATCGTGCTTGAGACGGCCTGTGGCGGCCTCCACCAGCAGGGCTGAACCGATCTTCACCACCACGCGGCGGGCCTGTGCGAGGGGATTGGTCATGTCTGCGCATCCATGGCGGCGGCCGTTCGCTCTCTCTTGACCCGTTCACGCACCAGAACAGCACTACGGCCACGCCAAGAATTGTCAATGGTGCGATGGCGGCATGGCCACCTCATGATTCAATCCGAAGAGGCGCCAAGCCGCTTTATACCAAGATGCAAAAAG
>JALVRJ010000296.1 GCA_027031305.1 Hyphomicrobiales bacterium
GTAGCCTTGTTCCTGAAGCTCGATGAGGCGGACCACGCCGGAGGGCACCAGCCGCGCCTCGGGGACGAGGGTGATCTTCCTGCCCGCCTTCTTGCTCATGATGCGGTGGGTGTTGCCGCAGGCGGAGAACTTCACGTCGTCGAACTCGGTGGTGATGCGCGAGATGCGTTCCTTCACCGGGCTGGTGTCGGCCCGCATCATGTGCAGGCCGGGGCCATAGGCCACCACCTCGATGATCACCTTCTCGCCCTTGGCATCGTAGTATTTGCGGATGTTCCTGACGTTGTTGAGCACCATGTTCATGCGCTTGGGGCTGTTTTCATCGACGTGCAGCACGACGTGGTGCACCTTTCGCTGTGGCTGGGCCGACTTCACGTCCTGCGCGGAAAAGGCCGGCGTCGCCGCCGTCGCAACAAGGGCCAGGGCCATGAAGATGGTGGCGATCATGTCACGGGGTTTCATGGTGTGTTTCCTCCCATTCGTTCTTGTTGTTCGCCCCCGGCGCATGAGGATAGTGCGAACGGCCTTGTCTTCAAAGGGGAACGTGTTCCTTGCCGCGGGATGGAATTGCCGTGACGGGCGGAGCTTCGGGCATGATCGGGCGCGAGTGGTCGAGGCTCCTTCCTCCTCTTGGCCGTTCGCCTGCGCGCCTTCGTTCGCAGGAGCGGGAGCGTCCTTGGGCCCCGTTCCTACTTCCGCCCGTGACCGGTGGCATGGGCGGGACTGGGGGGCGCGGCACGCACCAGGGCACTGCCCCGGCCGGACAGGGAGGGATTGTCCATGAAATACTGGTGGGCGATGAAGGGCGGCTCGCCCTCGGCCGGTGTGATGCGGCAGCTGGCGCCGTCGTTCATCAACCGCCAGCTCTGCATGTTGTCGAGCATGTTGGCGACCATGATCTGGTCCAGCACCTGGGCGTGCACGGTGGGGTTTTCCAACGGCACCAGCGTCTCCACCCGGCGGTCGAGATTGCGCGGCATGAGATCGGCGGAGGACATATAGACCCTGGCCCGCTCGTGCGGCAGGCCGTGACCGGCGCCGAAAGCGTAGACGCGGGCGTGCTCCAGGAAACGGCCGATGATGCTCTTCACCCGGATGTTCTCCGACAGTCCCGGCACGCCGGGGCGCAAACAGCAGATGCCGCGCACCACCATGTCCACCTTCACGCCGGCCCGCGAGGCGCGGTAAAGCGCGTCGATCATCTGCGCGTCCACCACGGCGTTGCACTTGATCCAGATGGCCGCCGGGCGGCCCGCTTTCGCGTGTTCGATCTCTTCCTCGATGTGTTCAAGCAGGCGCTGGCGCACGTTGATGGGCGAAATGGCCAGTTTCTCCAGCCTCTCCGGCGCGGCGTAGCCGGAGACGAAGTTGAACAGCCGCGCGGCGTCGCGGCCCAGCGCCTCGTCGCAGGTGAAGAAGGAAAGGTCGGTGTAGATGCGCGCGGTGACGGGATGATAGTTGCCGGTGCCGAAGTGCACGTAGGTGCGCAGATCCTCGTCCTCGCGGCGCACCACCAGCGAGACCTTGGCGTGCGTCTTCAGGTCGAGGAAGCCGAAGACCACCTGCGCGCCGGCGCGCTCGAGGTCGCGCGCCCACTGGATGTTGGCCTCCTCGTCGAAGCGCGCCTTCAGCTCCACCAGCGCCAGCACCTGCTTGCCGGCCTCCGCGGCGCGGGCAAGCGCGGCGACGATGGGCGAATTGGCGGAGGTGCGATAGAGCGTCTGGCGGATGGCGATGACATCCGGGTCGTCGGCGGCCTGCTCGAGAAACTGCACCACCACGTCGAAGCTCTCGTAGGGGTGGTGGACGATGATGTCCTTTTCGGCGATGGCGGCGAAGATGTCGCCTCCGGCCTCGCGGATGCGCTCCGGATAACGCGGATTGTAGGGTGGAAACAGGAGGTCCGGGCGTTCGTCGGTGATGAGCTGGGAGAGGTCGGCGTAGCCCACCAGGCCGTTCACCACCACGGTGTCGTCGGCCGTGACCTCCAGCTGGGCGGCGATGAAGTCGCGCAAGGACAGTGGCGTGCGCGCGTCCACCTCCAGGCGGATGACGCGGCCGCGGCGGCGGCGCTTGATGGCGGTTTCGAACAGGCGCACGAGGTCCTCGGCCTCTTCCTCTATCTCCAGGTCGGAATCGCGCAGCACGCGGAAGGCGCCGTGGCCGACGAGCTCGTAGCCCGGCATGAGGCGCGGCACGTAGCGGGTGAGCATGTCCTCGATGGCGATGAAGCGCAGCCCACCGCCCTTGCCATTTCCCCCGCCCTTGCCGCGCGCCGCGCCCGGCAGGCGGATGAAGCGCTCCAGTTGGTGGGGGATGGGAATGAGCGCGTTCATCGCCTTGCCGTCGTGCCGCTTGCGCAATTGCAGGGCGATGACGAAGCCGCGGTTGGGTATGAACGGAAAGGGATGCGCCGGATCGATGGCGATGGGGGTGATGGCGGGCAGGATGACGCGGAGGAAATAATCGTCCAGGTAGGCGTGGTCGACGTCGGTGAGGTCGTCCGCCGCGAGCACGTCGATGCCGGCGGCGACAAGCTCGTCTTTCAGCTTGCGCCAGAGGTCGTCCTGCTTGCGCATCAGCTCGGTGGCGAAACGGCGCACCTCGCGCAGCTGCTCGGCCGGGGTCATGCCGTCCTGCGAAGGGGTGGTGATGCCGGCGCGCACCTGGCCCACGAGGCCGGCGACGCGCACCATGAAGAACTCGTCGAGATTGTTGCCGGAAATGGACAGAAAGCGCACCCGCTCCAGCAGCGGGTGGCGAAGGTTGGTGGCCTCGTGCAGCACGCGGGTGTTGAAGGACAGCCAGGAAAGTTCGCGGTTGATGAAGCGGCAGGGGCTGTCCGGCGCGATTTCCTCGGGCTTCAGCGCACAGGGCTGGGGGGGCGTGCATTCGCGCGCGCCTTCATCTTCCGGCAGGTGCCAGCCGAAATTTTCCGGCGATGTGCGATCGAGGCGTTCCATGGCGCACTCCGCTCCTTGCCCGGACAGAATAGCCCTTTCAGCCCCCACGCGCCATGCCTCCGGTGAGCGTGCGTCCAAGCATGGCGGGACGGCCGGCAATCAGCCGCCTTGTTCCCGCCGCGCCAGTTCCTTCAACACCCTGGCGGCGAGGGGGCGGGTAATGCGGCGCCGTTCGGACAGGGCGGCCTTGTCCAGCGCCGCCACCAACTCCTGCGCCGCCGTCAGCGAGCGCTCCATGCGCAGCAGGAGGTATGAAACCACCTCCTCTCCCACCAGCAACTGGCGGTCGGCAAAGAGTTTCACCAGCACCGCGCGCAAGAGTTCATCGTCGGGCGGGCCGATTTCCACGAGGGGGAGCGCGGCGAGGCGGCTCCTCAGGTCGGGGAGCGCGACGGGCCACGTGGCCGGAGACGTGGTGGTGGTGAGCAGCACGTTCGCGCCCTCCTGGCGGGCCATGTTGAGCAGGTGGAACAGGGCGGTTTCGTCCAGCTTTTCCCCCGGCATGTCCTCCAGCACCAGCGCGCTGCGGGAGAGCAGCGTGGGCACGGCCTCCACCTCCAGCTCGGCCGGCGTGGCGCGCAGGGCGTCGTGCTCCAGGCGCCAGATCTCGGCCAGGTGCGTCTTGCCAGAGCCCGGCGGGCCGACGAGCGCAAGCGCGGGCGGATCATGAGGGGTGGCGGGCCAGCCGGAGATGGCCTCGAAGGCGGACTCGTTGGCCGGCGTGACGAGAAAATCCTCGCGCCCCAGGCCCGGAGCGAGCGGCAATTCGAGCGTCAGTTGCCGAGGCGTGGCGGCGCGGCGACGGCGGCGCGTCCGGTTGGTGCCGGTCCCGTCAGGCTTGCTGGTCATTTCGCCTTCCACCCGATTCGTCGGCGTCACCCCCCTGCCCCGTCGAACGCGCGGCGCCGGCCGGCGCCGCGGCCTCGTCGCCCAGGTAGAGCGCACTGTTCATGTATTGCCGCAGCCCGTGGGACAAGACCACGCGGATGGCCGCCGCCAGCGGCACGCCCAGCAACATGCCGACGAAGCCGAACAGG
>JALVRJ010000297.1 GCA_027031305.1 Hyphomicrobiales bacterium
CGGCTCCTGATGCCTGTCCTTGATGGCCTCGTCCACCTCCCACACGGACTTGCCCCAAAGCTCCTCCGCGTCCACCAGCTCGATGTGATCGTCGATCATCAGGAAATAGACGGGCTTGGGCGACTTGCCCTCGAAGATGATCATGTCATAGCCGCAATACTTGATCTCCGGCCCGAAATAACCGCCGGAATTCGAACACGCCACGCAGCCGGTCAGCGGCGACTTGGTGATGACCGAGTAGCGCGCCGAGGTGGAGGCTCCCGTGCCCGTCAGCGGCCCGGTGGCGAAGATCAGCTTGTTCTCCGGAGAGAGCGGATCGGTCTTCGGATCCACCTCCTCCACCAGGTACTTCGTGCCCAAGCCACGCTGGCCGAGGTATTGCATGGCCCAGTCCATGTTCAGGTCCTCGTCGGCCCAGGTGCCCTCCGTCAGGTTCACCCGCAAGATCTTGCCAGTCCAACTCATGTGGTCAGTCCTCCCGAAACTCGTTCGTTTTCCCCGTGCGCCCCTGGCGCGTCATTGGCCCGCGCCCATTCAGGCGTTCGCCTGCGGCGCGGTGTCCACGCGCTCGGCCCACTGGCGCATTTTCTCGAAGCCCTGCACCGCGATATCGGTGTAGACGATGGCCTCCGTCGGACAGGCCTCGGCGCAGGCCGGATCGCCGCCACACAGGTCGCACTTGATGACCTTGCCGCTGGCCGGATCGTAATTCACGGTGCCGAAAGGACAGGCGATGGTGCACACCTTGCAGCCGACGCAGATGTCCTCGTGCACCACCTTCACGCCATTCTCGTTGGTGATCGCCCCCACCGGGCACACCTGCTGGCACCAGGCCTGGTCGCACTGCGTGCAGGTGTAAGGCACGAAGCGCCCCTTGGTGTGAAAATCGAACACCACGATACGCGAACGCGCCGGGTTGAACGCCCCGGTGTGGCGAAACGAACAGGCCAACTCGCACTGCCGGCAGGCCGTGCACTTGTCTGGGTCGATGACCAGCGCCATTTCCATTGAATCTACCCTCCCTCGATATGTCGAAAGCCCTCTGGCCGGCTGGTTGCCGTCGGCAGGATGTCGTCAGGCGGGAACCTGTCGGCGGGAGATGCAACCGGCGCGAAAGCCCATGCATCCTGTGGTTGCGGCATTCTGCCACATGGGGCGGAGTCTGCGCCCGCATGGTGAAACTGTCAACGGCAAATGCGTCCGTTTCCTCATCTCGTTCGCCTCCCCAACATAAGGTCCTGCGGGCCTTGTCAGGACTCACCCACTCCCCACCCAAGGCCATGAAGCAAATTCGTTAAAAATCCTATCGACACGCGCAGGTGAAGAATCATTTCCGTTTCCGCCATTGCGTGTGTGCGCGGGTTATGGCTTTATCCTGCTCGAAAAAGTTCCGAATGGGCACGAAGAAATGCCAAGGGGGAGGAAACCGGGCATGGACAACGAAACCGCCACCACGTCCACCCACGCCATCACATCACGCGGCCGCATTTACGACGATGTGACCCAGACCATCGGCGCAACGCCACTGGTCCGCCTCAACCGCCTTCCCGCGCAAGCCGGCGCCAGGGCGGAGATCCTGGCCAAATGCGAGTTCTTCAACCCGCTCTCGTCCGTCAAGGACCGCATCGCCGTCAACATGATCGACGCGCTTCAGCGGCAGGGACGAATCACGCCTGACACCGTGCTGGTCGAGCCCACGTCGGGCAACACCGGCATCGGACTGGCCTTCGTATGCGCCGCGCGCGGCATCCGCCTGTTGCTGGTCATGCCCGAAAGCATGTCCATCGAGCGGCGCAAGATGTTCCTGCTGCTGGGCGCGCAGTTGGAGCTGACCCCGGCGGACAGGGGCATGAAGGGTGCCGTGGAACGCGCCACTGAGATTGTCGAGAAAAACCCCAACGCCATCATGCCGCAACAGTTCGAAAACCCTGCCAACCCCGAAATCCACCGCCGCACCACGGCGGAAGAAATCTGGGCCGACACGGAAGGCAAGGTGGACGCCTTCATCGCCGGCGTCGGCACCGGCGGCACCATCACCGGCGTCGGCCAGGTGTTGAAGGAGCGCAATCCCGACATCCGCATCATCGCCGTGGAGCCGGCCGAATCTCCGGTGCTTTCCGGCGGCAAACCGGGCCCGCACAAGATCCAGGGCATCGGCGCCGGTTTTGTGCCCAAGGTGCTGGACACCAGCATCCTGGACGAGATCATGCGCATCGAGAGCGACCACGCCCTGTGGACGGCGCGCCAGCTGGCGGCGGACGAAGGGCTGGCCGTGGGCATATCCTCCGGCGCCGCGGTGGCGGCGGCGCTGGCCGTGGCCACGCGCGAGGAAATGACCGGCAAGCGCATCGTCACCATCCTGCCCGACACCGCCGAGCGCTATCTCTCCACCGCCCTGTTCGAGGGGCTTGAGGCCTAATATACCCACCCTCCGCAGGGTCCACGCACGCCGGACGACGCCATGTCCCTATTCTCGGAAAAAGAACTCAAGCGCTATCCAAGGCCACATCCCCACCCCCGTCATGCCCGGACTTGATCCGGGCATCCATGCGGCCTTGCCGTAAGCGCCTCTCGCCGCCAATGATGAAAACCGCACGGAGCCAACGCAAACAACGACGCAAGAGCCCATGTCCCTATTCTCGGAAGAAGAACTCAAGCGCTATCGCCGCCACATGGTGCTGGCCGACTTCGGCGGCGAGGGCCAGAAGAGGCTGAAGCTCTCCTCCGTGCTCATCGTCGGCGCCGGGGGGCTGGGCAGCCCGGCGGCGCTCTATCTGGCCGCCGCCGGGGTGGGCCGGCTGGGCATCGTGGACGACGACGTGGTGAGCCTTTCCAACCTCCAGCGCCAGGTGCTGCACGCCACCTCGCGCGTCGGCACGCCGAAGGTGGAAAGCGCGCGAGCGACGCTCAAGGAAATCAACCCGCACGTGAAGCTGGAGCCGCTGAACGCGCGCCTGACACCGGACAACGCGCTCGATATCATCTCCCGCTACGACCTGGTTCTGGACGGCTCGGACAATTTCGCCACCCGCTACCTCGTCTCCGACGCCTGTTATTTCGCGAAAAAGCCGCTGGTGTGGGCCGCCATCGGCCAGTTCACCGGCCAGCTGTCCGTGTTCAAACCATACGAGAGGGATGAAAACGGCACGCCGCTACCCGGCTACCGCGACTTCCTGCCCGAGCCGCCGCCACAGGGCAGCGTGCCCACCTGCCCCGAAGCGGGCGTCATCGGCGCCTTGCCGGGCGTCATGGGGGCCATGCAGGCCATGGAGGCCATCAAGGAACTGGCGCAAGTGGGCGATAGCCTGGCCGGCTGGCTAATCATCTACGAGGCGCTTTCCACCGAATTCCTCAAGATCCGCCTCACCCACCGCCCCGACAACCCCCTGACCGGCCAGAACCCGAGCATCCGTTCACTGAAGGATGCCGACCATACTTTCGGCATGGTGTGAGAATGGGATGTGACAGCTCATGCCACGGGCGTTCAATATCCGGGTATCAAAATGCCACGCCTTCAGACCACAACGGCTTGACTGGCCACATGAAAGTGGCGGAGAGGCCAAGGAACGCCACGAGCCTTCCACCAATCCCATCATCATGAGAATCCTTTACATCACTTGGGCAGTTGATAGACTACTTGAACCTGTCCATGTGCGGCTAGGGTTCCACTGATGCTCCGATCAGGTTCGGACCGAGCGCCGTTATGAGCCGAATGCGGCGGACACCCAAGGATTAAAAGACCAGGGGGGATGGACGGGGGTGCATATGCACGCCCGCAATCCTGGTCATCCTTGGAGGCTCACATGTCCCCCCTCGGTTTCGCTCTCATCCTCGCCGCCGCATTCTGCCACGCAACGTGGAACTTCTTCGTCAAGCGCATCAATGCCGGACCAGAACTCATCTGGCTGTTCTCCGTCCTCTCCGTTCTGATCTATTCTCCACTCGCCATCCATTTCATATCGGCCTTCACCGGCTTCGGTGCGAAACAGG
>JALVRJ010000298.1 GCA_027031305.1 Hyphomicrobiales bacterium
AATGAGGGCTTTCACGGAATAATGCCTCCCGGGCACACGGGTTTGACTTGCGCGTTGCCCGCATTACATGCACACAAACACCATCCGGGGCAATGGCGAATCGGCACGCGAGCATCGTCGCGCCCCCCTTGCGCCATCGCCCATCATGACAATGCTCCGGCCCGCTCGTTCCCGCGCGGCGCCGGCGGGAACCCATGGAAAACGCGCCGTGAGCGTGGAACTGGCCCATATCACCGATCCCCACCTGCCGCTGGCCGGTGCGCGCCCCGCCGAGCTGCTGGGCAAGCGCGTGCTTGGTTGGCTGTCGTGGACGCTGCGCCGCCGCCACGTCCATCGGCGCGAGGCGCTGGACGCCATCGTCGCCGACATCCGCCGCCAGGCGGAAAACCCGCACATCGTCATCACCGGCGACCTGGTGAACGTCTCCACCCGCGCCGAATTCGCCGCCGCCCGCCAGTGGCTGGAACGGCTGGCCACGCCGGAAAATCTCACCCTCATCCCCGGCAACCACGATTTCTACGTCGCCGCCGCAGCGCGCGCCGCAGGCGGCCTGCTCGCGCCGTGGATGGGCGGCGCCGACATCGCCACGCCGGCGTCCTTTCCATTCGTCCGATACGTCGGCAATGTCGCGCTCATTGGGCTCAACTCCGCCTATCCAGCTCCCTGGCGCGAGGCATCAGGCCGCCTTGGAAGGGAACAATTGCGCCGCCTGGAAGAAATCCTGCGCCAATGCGAGAGAAAGGGCTTCTGCCGCGTGGTGCTGGTGCATCACCCACCCCTACCGGCATTGAACACGAAACCACGCAAGGCCCTGAAGGACGCCGACGCCCTGGCGCGGACACTCGCCACCGCCGGCGCCGAGCTGGTCCTGTTCGGCCACACCCACCGCTGGGCCTGCCGCGAGGTGCCCCTGGCCGTTCCCGGCGCATCGCATGACCGCAAGATGCTCGTGCTCTCCGCGCCATCCGCCTCCATGGCGCCCGGCCACGAGGCGCCGCCCGCCGGATGGCAACACATCCGCATCGGCCGCTCGCAGGGCGAATGGAACATCACCGTCACCCGGCGTGCGCTGCGCGCCAACGGCGAGGTGGAAGAACAGCAGGCATTTACCCGGCATTGCCCGGCGTGATACATGCTCAACCTGAAGACGCGCCCCGGCCGGGCGGGCGGGCGTATCCGGGAGACGATGACGGCATGACGATACTGGATCGCTACGTGCTGCAACAGGTCGGCAAGCCGCTGATGGTATCTCTCGTCATCGGCCTGCTGATGCTCATGGCGGAGCGATTCGTACGCATCCTCGACCTGACGCTGGGCAAGAAGGGGTCGCTGGGCCTGGTGTTCGAGATGCTCAGCTACCTCGTGCCGCATTACCTCGGCCTGGCCATCCCCGCCTCGATCTTCCTCGGCCTGCTGTTCGGCTACAATCAGATGTCACGCAACGCCGAAATCGACGCCTGCCTGGCCTCCGGCATCTCGCTGCACCGCATCACCCGCCCGGTCATCGCCCTGTCGCTGCTGATAGCGCTGTTCACCATCTTCATCTTCGGCTGGTTGCAGCCCTACACGCGCTACGCCTACCGCGCCATCAAGTATGCGGTGCAGAATGTCGACGTCTACTACCTGGCGGAAGAAGGCGTGTTCATGCAAACGAGCGGACGCACCTTCATCCTCGACAAGCTCGACCGCCGCAATCAGCGCTTCTACCGCATCTTCGTCTTCGAGACGAAGAAGGGCAAGATGCGCACCATCACCGCCCGTTCCGGCTTCCTGGTGCGCCAGCAGCGTGATCCGCGACCGCTGCTCGTCCTGCTCAATGGCCACCAGCTGGAAATCAAGGGCATCGTCGACCCCACCGCCGACACGCTCCCCAAGGCCAGCAGCAAGCTGTTCAGCCGGGCCGAGACGCCCATCGGCCGAAAGGACGCCCTCACTTTCCGCCCCCGCGGGCTGGACGAGCGCGAGCTCACCCTGCCCGAGCTCATCGCCACCCTCGACACGCCAAGAAAATACGCCAGCGTGCGCGAGCTGAGGGCCGAGTTCCACAAACGCGTGGTGTCCATTCTCACCATACTCGTGCTGCCCTTCCTGGCCATTCCCTTCGCCGTCGGCCAGCGCCGCCAGCAGCGCGCCTATCGCTTCGCCGTGGCCCTCGCCATTCTCATCGCCTACGAGGAAGCCCTGCACCAGGGCGCGGTAGCGGCGCGACAGGGGGTGCTGCCCATCTGGGTCGGCATATGGCTGCCCTGGATTCTGCTGACCATCTTCGCCGCCGTGCGTTATTATCGCACATGCTTCACCCTGCGCAGCGACATGTTTGAAGTCGTGTATCAATTCATGAGCCGGCTCGGCGAGCGCCTGCGCGGGCTGCTGCCCGCCCGCTGGCGCCGCAAGCAAGGGGAGACGGCATGATGGGCACGCTCGGACGCATGATCTCGCGCATGATCCTGGCGCGTTTCACGCTCATCGTCATCGGTGTCTCGTTGTTCGTCATCACCCTGGAAGTGCTGGCCAATGTCGACAGCATCCTGTCCCGCGGCGAGGGCTATGTCTCCCTCCTGCGCTATGCCATGCTGCGCGCGCCCGGCATCGTTTCCGTCTTCTTCGTGCTCGCCCTGCTCCTGTCCGTGGTGCTGACCCTGGTGGAACTGGGGTATCGCAACGAGATCGTGCCCATCTGGGCCGCCGGCACCTCGCCGCTGCAACTGTTCCTCATGCTCGCGCCCCTGGGCGTGGCCATGGGCCTGGCCCTGTTCGTCCTCAACGACCGCATCGTCCCCGCCACCGTCAGAATCCTGTCGGAATGGGGCGTCGGGGAATTCGCCTCGAAAAAGCTCAACGCCACCCGCCGCGGCGAAATATGGATGCGCGCCGGCCCGGACATCCTGCGCGCCGGCAAGGCGGATCCGAAGGCCACGAAACTCGAGAACGTGATCATCTTCCGCCGCGACCGCACCGGACTGCTGACCGAGCAGATCCATGCTTCCAGCGCCCGAAAGGAAAGCGGCCGCTGGCTGATGAACAACGTCGTCATCTACCGCCGCGAGCCGGTGCCGCCGACCCGGCTGAAGAACATGGTCTATACCGGCGAGCTGCGCCTGGCCTCCGAGAAGCTGCGCTCCGGCGACCCGGAGGAAATGCCGCTGTCGGACCTTCAATATTTCATCGACAACATGGGCTTCGGCCTGCGCCCCGTGCATGTCTACGAGGTCTGGTGGCACCGGCGGCTGGCCAACCTGCTGGTGCCATTGTTGATGATCGCCGTCTGCGTCCCCCTGGCCGTGCGCTTCCGCCGCGGCAGCATCGCCGTGCCGGTGCTGCTCACCGGCGTCACCGTGGGCTTCACCTTCTTCATCTTCGACGGCATATCACTCACCGTCGGCGAACTGGGCGTGGTGCCGGCCTGGCTGGCCGGCTGGCTGCCGGTAATTCTGCTGGCCCTGCTCACGCTCGCCTTCCACGTGCGCGCGCAAACCGTGGCGTGAACCCTCCTCGTTCTCGACAAAACTCGCACACGCCGGTATCAGGAACCCGAAGCGATTGCGCGCATCATCTGTCGAACCGGCTTCCATGACAAAACATGCCACACCTCCCGTTCCCAACGTCCGCCTGCGCATCCTTGGCGGCGCTTCTGGGCGCATCTTCGGCCTGGATACCACGGCACGCACCGAGCGCATTTTCGCCCGTGCCGGCATACCCGCCGACGCCATGGAGGCACCCTCCGCTATGGACAGGAAACAGGCCACCATCGTGCTCGTGCGCGCCGATGCCGTGCTCGACCCGGCGCTGGCCAATGCCGTGCGCCACCGTCCCGGGCTGATCCTCCTCGATTCCGAGGGGAAAACACCGCTGCTCGCCCATGTTTCGGCGGAAGATGTCGATGACGCCCGCCGCGTGCTGGAAACCGGCGACGTGTCGATCGCCCGCGAAAGGGGCTGGCGCGTGCTGCCTCCGGAAG
>JALVRJ010000299.1 GCA_027031305.1 Hyphomicrobiales bacterium
CTTGATGCGCCACCTGCGGGAAATCCTTTCCGCCAGGGAGGGGTTGCCGACGACGTTGCTGGCGGTGCCACCGGGTTGCAGCCACTGGCCGATGCGCTGTGGCCGGGGCAGCAGCACCGGTTCCTTCGCCTTGCCGGCACGGGTGGTGGGGGCCAGCACGGGCTTGCGCTCGCCGGAAAGGGGAGCGTCGCCACCGGAGCCGCCCATGAGATCGTCGATGAGGTCGCCGGTGCTGGCGCAGCCGGAGAGCAGGGCGGAAAGACCGGCGACCACCATCCGCCGGCTGGGGGCGGCGGGCGGACGTTCGGTGTTTTCGTGCCTGGCGGGCTTTCCGGGCATGGCGTGGGCTCCGCTCATTTCCCGGCGCCGGCGGCGGCCTCGTCGGTGGTGCCGCCGGGCGCGTTCGCGGCCGAGAGAGCAGAGACCTTGCCGCCGGCGACGCGATAGATGGTGCTGGCGCGGGCGCGCGCTTCCACCGGTGTTTCCGGATCGTTCAACAGTTGCTTCAGGTAGGACAGCGCGGCCTGCCTGTCGCCCTCGCGCAGGGCGGCCAGAGCCAGGATCTCGCGGGCGGCGGCGCGCCAGGGGTTGCCGGCGACGTCGAGGCCGCCGAGGATCTTCGCCAGCTCGGCGCGCGGCAGGGTGTCGGTCACGAGCCAGGCGTGACGCACGCGCGCGGCGTTGCGCAAGGGCAGTTCGACGGACGTGTCCCCGGCGACCCGCCGATACAGGGCCACGGCCTTGTCGGTTTCGCCCTTTCTGCCCAGCATGTCCGCAAGCCGCATCCGGGCCAGGGCGGCGCCCCCGGGGTGTGAGCTGGCGGCCAGTTTCTCCAGCGCAGCGATGGCGGCTTCCTCCTTGCCGGCGGTGGCGAGGTCAAGGGCGCCGACGTAGGCCTCGCCGGCGGCTTCGGCCTGTTTCCGCTGATAATACTGCCAGCCCTTGTAGGCCCCGACCGCCGCGACGATGCCGAACGAAAGGGCCATGAACAGGTTGCCATAGCGTTTCCAGAGCTTTTCCAGCCGTTCGCGGCGCAGCTCCTCGTCCACTTCGCGCAACAGGGCGTCTTCTTCGGCCATGTCCGGTTCTCCAGGATATGTCGAAAGCGCGCGGCGCGACTCGCGCCATGCATGGTCGGTTCGCGGAATTGATAGCTGTCACCCACCCACAAGGCAAATATTGTTGCGCCTGGCGTTGCCGGATGGGGATCATTTTTTGCGTTTCATGCCATAGGTGTGCCTCGGCGCGGGAAAACGCCGGGCACGGACGTCCTCGGCATAGGCGGCGATGGCATGGTCGATTTCCCGCCGCAAGTCGGCGTAGGCCTTCACGAATTTCGGCGGGTGCGGGTTCAGGCCCAGCATGTCCTCCATCACCAGGATCTGCCCGTCGCAGGCGGGCGAGGCACCGATGCCGATGGTGGGGATGGGACATTCCTTCGTGATCTCGCGCGCCAGTGGCTCGGCCATGGCCTCCAGCACCACGCAGAAGGCGCCGGCCTCGGCGACGGCTTGCGCGTCGGCCCTGATGGCGGGCCATTGTTCCTCTTCGCGTCCCTGGGCGAAAAAGCCACCAAGGGTGTTGACGCTCTGTGGCGTGAGGCCGACGTGGGCCATGACCGGCACGCCGCGTTCGACGAGGAAACGGATGGTTTCGGCCATGCGCGCGCCGCCCTCCAGCTTGACGGCGCCGGCGCCGGTCTGTTTGAGCACGCGGGCGGCGTTGCGGAAGGCCTGGGCGGGGCTTTCCTCGTAGGAGCCGAAGGGCATGTCGACGACCACCAGGGCGTGCCTGACGGCCGAGGCCACCACGCGGCCGTGGGTGATCATCTGTTCCAGGGTGACCGGCACGGTGGAGCCGAAGCCGTAAAGCACCATGCCCAGCGAATCGCCAACCAGCAGCAAGTCGACGTGATCGTCGGCCAGGCGGGCGGTGTGGGCGTGGTAGGCGGTGAGGGCGACGATGGGGGTGTCGGCTCCCTTGCGCGCGCGGATATCGGGCGCGGTGACGCGGCGGGTGGAGGACTGCCTGTCGGAATGGCCGGTGCTCATGGGCTCGTTCCCCTTTCATGCCGTCATTGGGCCAATAGCACATTGGCATGTTATAGGACCAGAAAGGGTGGTCCGGGCAGAACAGGGAGAGGATACATGCGGGGCAAGTGCATTTCCCTGATGGCGGCGATGATGCTGCTGGGCGCCACGAACGCTGGCGCGGCGCTGGCGGGCGAGGGGCGGCCGAACACGGCGGCGCCATCGTGCGAGATCACGAGCACGGAAGAAGATGGCGTGCGCATTTTCGCAGCCGGGGCGTGGGAAGCGGAGTGCCGCGAGGGCAGGGGGTGCGCCATTCGCGGGCCGGAGGTGCGGGGGCATCGACTGCAACTGTCGCACCCCGTGGAAGACGCGCACTGGAACGTGGTGCTGAGCCTGCCGGGAGAGGCCGACGCGCAGGCCGGTGTGGAGCTGGTGGTGGACGCCGGCGAGCCGATGCGCATTCCATACGAATTCCTGCGCGTGGCGGCGGAGGGGCGGGTCATCGGCATTCGGCCGGAGGTGGTGGACATCGTGCTGGAGGCGCTGCGCAAGGGCAGGCGGCTGGAATGGCGCTACATGGACAAGGCCGGCAAGAGCCTGAGCGAGACTTTCGACATCGCCTGCCTCGGTGCCGGCGGCCTGCTGGAGCGCGCGGAGAAATCGCTGGCGCAGATGCGGGCCATGAAGCAGTTGGGGAAATGAGGCTTCCTGGCTGACGGGCGCCGCACCGGCCTTGTCCCCGGCCATCTCCCCATCCCCCGGCATCGGGCGGTCCCAGCCGGAGAGGGACTGGCGTCGTCGCCATTGCCTCAAGTGTCAGACGCGCTCGTCAGCGGACGTCGGCTTCCACGTCTTCCACCGAGTAGCCCAGGCGCTCCAGCCCTTCCTCCAGGTGTTCGGCCAGCAGGGGTTTTTCCAGCAGATAGCGCGCCAGGGCGGCGGCGGTGGCATATTCCTCGTGCGCGGTGGCCAGGGCGTCGTTCCAGTCCTCGGGGTCGAAGGAGCCGCGGCCCACCCACATCAGGGCCACCAGCTGACACAGCTCGCCACGGCTCATTTCATGGAGGAAGGAGGCCAGCGCCAGCCGCGAGGGATCGTTGCGCAAGGCCTCCAGCACCATGTCGGCCGTTTCCTCGCCCGGATGCCGGCGGTCCGGCAGTTCCCAGGCGCCGGTGCGCGATTCCAGCTCGCGCGCGCGGACGATGACCTGCGCCACCTTGTCGGTCGATAGATCCAGCATGGCCTACACTCCCTGCTCCCTCCCTCATGACATCATGATGTCATGAAATCCGGGTTCGCGCAAAGGGTTCCGCCCCTTGACGCGGGCGGCGTCTGCGGCTTGTCTGATGAATCGGGGGACGGACGGCCCACGACAAGGAGGGGGATTTCGCTCAAAATGGCCATCGCATTCATCTTTCCCGGGCAGGGCAGCCAGAAGGTCGGCATGGGCATGGAGCTGGCGCGGCACTTCGGAAGCGCGCGGCGGGTGTTCGACGAGGTGGACGACGCCCTGGGGCGCAGGCTCTCGGCGATCATCGAGGACGGGCCTGAGGAAGAGCTGACCCTGACGGAGAACACCCAGCCGGCGCTGATGGCGGTGTCCATGGCGGTGGTGCGGGTGCTGGAGGAGGACTTCGATATCCGGCTGGCCGATCATGGCAAGTTCGTGGCCGGGCACAGCCTGGGGGAATATTCCGCCCTGTGCGCGGCGGGGGCCTTCACGCTGGACCGCACGGCGAAGCTGTTGCAGACGCGGGGCCGCGCCATGCAGGGCGCGGTGCCGCCCGGCGTGGGCGGGATGACGGCCATCCTTGGGCTGGACCTGTCGGAGGTGGAGGCGGTGGCGGCGGAGGCGGCGCACGGCGAGGTGTGCGAGGTGGCCAACGACAACGCGCCGGGGCAGGTGGTCCTGTCGGG
>JALVRJ010000300.1 GCA_027031305.1 Hyphomicrobiales bacterium
CGCCGCCTTGGCCAGCTGGATGGCGCGCACGTCCTCTTGCGTGATAATTATTTCTTTCTGCGCTGAGGCGCTGGCGGTTCCGGCCCGCTCCCCCGCCCAGCCACCCGATATGGTGGGGGCAGGTGGCTGGCCGGGGGATCGGGCCTTATTGTCTTGCGCTGAAGTGTCGTCGCTCCGCCCTCCCTCTCTCCGATGCAGGATATAGGCGAAGCCGCGGCCGCGTGCTTCCACCCACGGGCTTTTTCCTGCCAGCTCGGCGTTGAAGCGGCCGTTGGCGTCGATGACACCGCTCAGGAACATCTCGGCCACCGCCTCGATGATGCCGGAGCCGCAAATGCCGGTGATGCCGATATCCTTGATGGCCTCCTCGAAGCCTGCCGCGTCCGACCACAGGTCGCAGCCGATGACCTTGAAGCGGGGCTGCAATGTCTCGCGGTCGATGCGCACGCGCTCGATGGCGCCCGGCGCGGCACGCTGGCCGTGGGAGATTTCCGCACCTTCGAAGGCGGGGCCGGTGGGGGAGGAACAGGCCAGCAGGCGTTCGCGGTTGCCGAGAATGATCTCGGCATTGGTGCCCACGTCCACGATGAGCGAGATTTCATCGCGCTCATGCGGCGCCTCGGCCAGCACAACGGCGGCGGCGTCGGCGCCGACGTGGCCGGCGATGCAGGGCAGGGTGTAGAGCCGCGCGGCGGGGGCGGGGGTTGTGAGCCCCAAGTCGCGGGCGGGCAGCTCCAGCGCGTTCGAGACGGCGAGCGCGAAGGGGGCCTGGCCCAGCTCCTTCGGGTCGATGCCCAGAAACAGGTGGTGCATGACGGGGTTGCCCACCACCGTGATGTCGAGGATGTCGGCGGCGCCGTATCCCGCCTCTTCCGCCGCTTCCTTCGCCAGCCGGTTGATGGCCTCGCGCACGGCCTTCGTCATTTCCGCCGCACCGTTCTCGTGCATCATGGCGTAGGAGACGCGGCTCATGAGGTCTTCGCCGAAGCGGATCTGCGGGTTCATTGTCCCCTTCGCGGCCAGCACCCTGCCGGTGTGCAGGTCGGTCAGGTGGGCGGCGATGGTGGTGGAGCCGATGTCCAGCGCCAGGCCGATAAGCGTTTCATCCACGCCCGGGCGCACGTCCACCAGCATGGGCGCGGCATCGAGGTGCGGCTGGTGGATGATGGCGGTGACCTGCCAGCCGCCCTTGCGCAGGGCCGCTTGCAGCTTAGGTAGAACGGCCGGGTCGGGCACGAGGTCGTGCACGTTCCACTCTTCCTCCAGCGCCTGCGCGAGGCGATCGAAATCGGAGGAGGGGGCGTCCAGCCGCGGTTTTTCCACCTCCACCGGCAGGGCGCGCAGCAGCGGGTCCACCTCCACCGGGCGGCTGTCGGCTTCCTTGCGCACCAGTTGGCGGTGCAGTTGGCTCTCGGGCGGCACGTCCACCACGACGTCGCCCAGCAAACGTGCCTGGCAGGCCAGCCGATGACCGGGCCTAAGTCCTCTCAGGCGATCGTACCTTTTTTCCGCTTCCGTTTCCGGGCTTATGTGTTCGGTCGATGAATCAATGCCTTCCTTGTCGAACCTGCCAGTTTGAATCCGCACCTGGCAGCGCCCGCAGATGGCGCGTCCGCCACAGGCCGAATCGACATCAACACCCAGACGGCGGGCGGCGGCGAGCAGGGTTTCGCCTGCCGGCACCTCGCCACGGCGGCCCGAGGGCAGGAACAGCACGCGCACAGGCTTCTTCTCCGCTGCCTCCGCCCTGGAGGAGCGGGCTGTTTCCGCTTGCTTGTCGTGCTTTTCCGTCACGTTTTCATTTTCGCGTCATGCCGAAACGGGCCACAGGTTTGTGCTGGATGCATTCAAGCAGGCCCACACGGGATTTCCGGCTTTCGCCGGAATGACGAGGAAATCACGCCTCGCCGAACACGCGGCGGAAGATCGTGTCCACGTGCTTGGTGTGGTAGCCCAGGTCGAACAGGCTTTCCAGCTCTTCGTCCGAGAGGTATTTCTTCACGTCCTCGTCCTGCTTCAGCAGGGTGAGGAAGTCGCCCTTGCCTTCCCACACGGGCATGGCGTTGCGCTGCACCACGCGGTAGGCCTCCTCGCGGCTCATGCCGGCCTGGGTGAGCGCCAGCAGCACGCGCTGCGAGTGAATCAGCCCGCCCAGCAGGTTCAGGTTCTTCTCCATGCGGTCGGGATACACCACCAGCTTGTCGATGACGCCCGCCAGGCGGCGCAGGGCGAAATCCAGGTGCACGGTGGTGTCCGGGCCGATGCCGCGCTCCACTGAAGAGTGCGAGATGTCGCGTTCGTGCCACAGGGCCACGTTTTCCAGCGCGGGGATGACGCTCATGCGCACCAGCCGGGCCAGCCCGGTGAGGTTTTCCGTGAGGATGGGGTTGCGCTTGTGCGGCATGGCCGAGGAGCCTTTCTGGCCGGGCGAGAAATATTCCTCCGCTTCCAGCACCTCGGTGCGTTGCAGGTGGCGGACTTCCACCGCCAGGCGCTCGATGGACGAGGCGATGACGGCCAGCGCGGCGAAATACATGGCGTGCCGGTCGCGCGGGATGACCTGGGTGGAGATGGGCTCGGGCTTGAGCCCAAGCTTCTTCGCCACGTATTCCTCCACATACGGGTCGATGTTGGCGAAGGTGCCAACGGCGCCGGAAATGGCGCAGGTGGCCACCTGATCGCGCGCGAACTGAAGGCGCTCTCTCGCTCGGGAGAACTCGGCGTAGAAAGTGGCCAGCTTCAGGCCGAAGGTGGTGGGCTCGGCGTGAATGCCGTGCGAGCGGCCGATGCAGACGGTGTCCTTGTGCTCGAAGGCGCGCTTCTTCAGCGCCGCGAGCACCATGTCGAGATCTTCCAGCAGAATGTCGGCGGCGCGCACCAGCTGCACGTTGAAACATGTGTCCAGCACATCCGAAGACGTCATGCCCTGGTGCACGTAGCGCGCCTCCGGGCCGACGATCTCGGCGAGATGGGTGAGGAAGGCGATGACGTCATGCTTCACTTCCCGCTCGATTTCCTCGATGCGCGCGACGTCGAAGGTGGCCTTCGAGCCCTTTTCCCAGATGACCTTCGCGGCTTGCCTGGGGATGACGCCCAATTCGGCCTGGGCCTCGGCCGCGTAGGCCTCGATTTCGAACCAGATGCGGAACTTGGTTTCCTGCGACCAGATGTCGGCCATTTCGGCGCGGGTGTAGCGCGGGATCATGGAATGGTGCCTCCTCGTCTGACGCCAAGCGGGATTGTTCGCTCGTTGCGGCATGGCCCCGCGCGGGAAAGTTGTCAAGCGTCGGCAAAACGAGGGAATGCAGGACGGGGCGGCAAGTTGCATAAAATTGTGGCTCGAAAATTCATCGCGCCGATAACCACGATCCTTGGCCCTGTCTTAACATTTTGGTGAGAGGTTCAACCATCAGTGAGTGGTATCATATGGGGGCCAATTGAGATGAGCACGTGGAAACAGAAGAGCCAACGTTTCGCAAACGAGGCGAAGGGTAGCGTCAGCATCCTGGTGGCGGTGAGCCTGCCGGTGCTGGTATTGCTGGCGGGTGGCGCGCTGGACTACGCGCGCAAGAACGACATGAAGGTGAAGTTGCAGTCAGCGGTGGATGGCGCCTTGCTGGCTACCTTGAGCTACCAGAAATCGCATCCTGACGCGACGACCGATGAGCTCTTCGAACGGTATTCGAAGGAGCTGCGCCAACGCGTCGCGCCCAGGCTGAGCTCCCGGGGGCTCACGCTGAAGAGCAAGACTCTCCAGAAAGTGGGAGAGGGGAGTTTTCGCACGGTCGTGAAGGCCAGCGTGGACACCAATTTCCTGCGCCTTGCCGCCATCGACACCTTGCCCTTGCAGGTGATTGCGGAGGCGAAGTCTTCGCGCAGCCGCACGGAAGTGGCGCTGGTGCTGGACGTGACGGGATCCATGGCGGGATCGAAGCTGCGCGAATTGAAGCGGGCCGCGAAAAACTTCCTGGATACCATCGACGACAAGATCGCCAGCAATGATCCGCGAGACTTTCGCGTGGCGCTGGTGCCGTTTTCCCACTACGTGAACGTGGGAATGCAAAACCGCAACGCCAGCTGGATGCAGGTGCCGCAAGACCGGACGGTGGAGTTGCGTAATTGGCGGGGCAGGGTCATCAGGCGCAAGCGCATCGAATGGGAAGGCTGCGCCGGTTCGCGGAACTATCCGCTCAACATGAAGGATGAGAGCTACGGGACCAAGGTTCCGGGCGTGATGAACTACGCGCGCAGGAAGACCGCCTCGGAAAGCAGCTATTATGGCTATGACTATTCCTGGCGGGGACGGAACAGGTGTCCGGATACGCCCATCATGCCGCTGAAAAGCGTCAAGGAGGAAAAGGACACGCTGAAGCAGGCCATCGATTCCTTCCGCGCCGGAGGCTGGACATACATCCCCGCCGGCCTGATGTGGGGGTGGCGCGTGCTGTCGCCGAATGAACCCTATACCGAGGGCGCGGACGCACAAGAGGTGAAGCAACACAACGTGCGCAAGGTCATCGTGCTGATGACCGACGGTGCGAACACGCGCGCGCCCTACCGGAACTCGTCCATTTACTACTACAAGGATCATCGCTCATTCTACGCCAGCTACGCCAACCGGCTGACGCGAGAAGCTTGCGACAACATCAAGGCCATCAACCCGGCCACGGGGCGGCGCAACGCGGACATCATCACCATCACGTTCAACGTTCGCAATCCCACCATCAAGCAGTTGATGCGCGATTGCGCCACGCTCGGTTCCTATGATGTAGGCAGCGGCCAGCTGGTGAAGGTTTTCGAGGAAATTGCCGGCCAGCTCACGGATCTGCATCTTTCCGAGTAAAGGGTGCTGCGAGATCCTTCGTGCCACACACCCGCCCGGCGCTCTGGCCGGGCGGGTTTTTTTCTGCTTTTTTCCACCGAGGAGGAACCTACGGGAGGGTAGAGCGATGAAGGGCTTTCTGATCAACATGATGACGGCCATGATGCCGTTCATGAAACCACTGGTGTGGCTGGCGCTGGCGGCTTTCGTCCTGGGGCTGGCACTGGGCTTGTTGAACATCGAGGGTGGGCGGCGCTTCGCCCGGGTGGCCTTGCGCGTGTTGGTGGCCATTGGCGTATTTTTCATTGTTGCGCAGTTGATGGGCATTTGGCTGGGGGCCGAGCCGAAGATCAACTTCGGAGATTCGAGCAAGTTCGAGTTCATTCTGGTGCCATTCTGGCAGCTGGGCCTGGTCATGCTGGCCGCGGCGCTGGTGTTGCGCGGCCTGATGGGCTGGCGGCGGGGATGAGGGATGTTTTCGCGTGGCAATGGCCGTGCCTGCCGCCGGAGGGGAGTGAACGCATAATAAGGGCCGGCACCATGTGTGCCGGCCCTTTCGGTCATCGCATGAGGGCGTGATTTACTTGACACGCACGAAGGTGCCGGAAGCGCAGGCGCCATCGGCCGTGCAGCCATCCAGGCGCCAGGTATCCTTGTCCGCCATGGTGATCTTGGTGTTGTAGACCTGCTCGTTGACTGGGTGCTTGACCTTGCCAACGAAATGATCGCCATCCTTCTTCATGGCGGACTGGATCATCTCCATGCCGACGTTCTTGGGGCCGGAGGCCACCTTGCAGGAAATGCCGAAATCGCCGCCCTTGGCGCATTCGACGACGAAATCCTGCCATTTCCACTTGCCAACCATGTCGTCGATGTCAGCGGCCAGCGCGGCGGCGCCGAACGCTCCGGCCGATACGATGCCCAGTGCGAATGCCGCGATGCGTTTCATGACGCTTCTCCCTTTTCTCGGTTGTGTTGACACGTTTCTCTCTTCCGGCGCCGCTCTTGGCGCGGCTCGGCCATTATATACGAATATGAGTATATGGAAATAGCATGGTGAAAATTAGGCGCAGAGGTGACGTTCACATGGGTGGAACGGTCCGTGGCGCATTCGGGCGGCAAGATCAATTCAATCGCGCCAGAAAAGTCGCCATGTTGTTGTTCGATTCACGCAACATCCGGCGAAAGCGGCCACGCAACAGCTGCGCCATCCACATGCCGCGAAAGTTCACGTCGATGATGCGCCCGCCACGAATTTTCCAGATAACCTTGCTGCTGCCAATGCGGGTAACGACCCTGTTGCCGCGGCAGGAGATGATTTCCACCTTGCCACTCTTGACGCCGCGCCCGACCTGGGCCAGCTGGCGCGAGGCGTAACGGGTGGCGCGCCTGATATAGAGAGCCTTTTGTGCCGGGGAGAGCTTGCGGGCATGGCGGCCGAGGGCAAACAGCATGACCCGGCGCATGTGCACGTGGCGTTTCAAAGCGCGTGCCAGGGCCACCGGCGATCCGGACTTGCCCGCCTTCATGAAGTCCCGCGCCGCGCGCGCGACCACCTTCGCGGCGGCACAGGAAGCCGCCGGGCGGGCGTGCGCGGGCGGCAAGGAGCCAAGAAGGGGCAGGACAAGCAGCATGATCATCGATGCCATCGCAATTGACAGCAGACGAATCGCGCGTGTCGTTGGAGCCATTTGGCAACCCTCCCGAAATTTCGGATCAAAATGCCGATGCCTCCACCCTCCAGCCGTGACAACCATAACACAAAACGGGAGAAAATCACGCCCCATGCGCGCATCGTTCGCGGGTTCGGGCCATTCGGCTTGACAAGGCTTCCGGCTTTGTGATTGAACCGACGGACATAAAGATTTCCTTATATGTTTTCCGGATAGTGCCCGGATGTGCAAATCGGGGAAGCGAGAACATGACGACGAATTTCCGGCGGCTGGCGGCGCGGCGGGACCTCGGTGTTTCGCTGGAGGTGTTCCCGGCGCGTGACGAGGCGGGGCTGGACGTCCTGCGTTCGCTGGCGCGCCGGATGCGGCCATACGCGCCGGAATTCATCTCCGTCACCTATGGCGCGGGGGGCTCCGGGCGCGAGCGCACGCTGGCGACCATAAAGGCGCTCAGGGAAGCCACGGACACGCCCATCGCGGCGCACCTGACGGTGGTGGGGGCGAGCCGCGCGGAAACCTTGCGCGAGGCCGAGCGGTTTCGCGAGGCGGGGGTGAACCACATCGTGGCGCTGCGTGGCGATGCGCCGGAGGGCGAGGCGCGTTTTTCGCCCCATCCGGAAGGCTTCGCCAACGCTGCGGAACTGGTGGCGGCGCTGCGGCAACGTTGGCCGGAGGTGCGCATTTCGGTGGCGGCCTATCCCGAAACGCATCCCGATTCACCCTCGCGCGAGGCCGACCTGGAAAATCTCAGGTCCAAGTTCGAGGCGGGCGCGGACGACGCGCTCACCCAGTTCTTCTTCGACAATGACCTGTTCTTCGATTTCCTGGAGCGGGCGCGAGCGGCGGGGATCGGCGGCGAGATCTCTCCCGGAGTGATGCTGATGCCGAACTTCTTCCAGGTGAAAAGTTTCGCCGAGCGCTGCAAGACGAGCGTGCCGAAGTGGCTGGAAGCGCGGTTTAAGGGCTTGTGCGGCAAGAAGGACAAGGATTCCCTGTTGACGCACCGGATGCTGGCGGCGGCCTTCGCCACCGAGCAGGTGCTGGACATGGCGGTGCGCGGGGTACGGCACTTTCACCTCTACACCATGAACCGGCCGCACATGGCCGAGGCCGTGTGCCGGGCGCTGATGCTGGCGCCGGACGGCGAAATGTAGGGCGCCGGGCGCTTGTGCAAACGTTCGGCTCCGGGCACGCTTCCATCTAAACAACCAGTACCGGGAACATGGACATCATGACCAGGACCATCGTCGCTTCCGAAACGAAGGAACACGTGATCGGGTTCGATCAGCCGTTCACCATCATCGGCGAGCGCATCAATCCCACCAATCGGCCAAAATTCGCCGCCGAGCTGGAACAGGGCATCTTCGACACGGTGAAGCGCGACGCCATCCGCCAGACGGAGGCCGGCGCGCATATCCTCGACGTTAACGCCGGCATCGCCGCCGTTGACCCCAACGAAACCGAGCCGCCGCTGCTGCGCGCGGCGGTGGAGGCGGTGCAGGAGGTTTCCGACCTGCCGCTGTGCATCGACAGCTCGGTGACCGGCGCGCTGGCCGCGGCGCTTGAGGTGGCAAAGGGCCGGCCGCTGGTGAACTCCGTGACCGGCGAGGAGGAAAAGCTGGAAGGCGTGCTGCCGCTGGTGAAGAAGCACGACGTGCCGGTGGTGGCCATCTGCAACGATGAATCGGGCATTTCCGAAGACCCGGAGGTGCGC
This sequence comes from Hyphomicrobiales bacterium, assembly GCA_027031305.1. GTDB lineage: Bacteria > Pseudomonadota > Alphaproteobacteria > Rhizobiales > Aestuariivirgaceae > Thermopetrobacter. Next base: position 8,210 of record JALVRJ010000300.1, read on the forward strand.
TTTGCGGTGGCGAAGAAGATCGTGCAGCGGGCGGCGGATCATGGCATTGCCGCGCACGACATCGTGGTGGATCCGCTGGTGCTGCCCATCGGCGCGGTGAACACGGCCGGGGTGCAGGTATTCCAGCTGGTGCGGCGGCTGCGCGAGGAGCTCGGCGTGAACACCACCTGCGGCGCGTCGAACATTGGTTTCGGAATGCCCAATCGGCGGGTGCTGACGGCCTATTTCATCGCCACCGCCGCCTCTCATGGCATGACCAGCGCCATCATGAACCCGCTGCACGAGGAGGACATGACGGCGGTGCTGGCGGCCGATCTGCTCAACGGCCACGACCCGGACAGCCGCAAGTGGACGGCGAAGTTCCGCGCGCCTGCGCCGGAGGGCGCGGAAGGCGAGGGCGGCCGCCGTGGCCGCCGCGGAGGCCGCAGGCGCAGAAGAGGGTGATTCTTTCTTCGGCGGGGAAGCGTGCCTGTTCTTGCACGGAGGTGCGCGGTTCCGGCCCGCTCCCCCGCCCAGCCAGCCGATGTTGTGATACCGGCTTGCACAAAGGCTGACCGGTGCAAACCGCCCCGTGCCCCCGCCCAAGCCCTTGTTTTTCATGATTTGGGGGTTGGGCGGAGGCGCGGGGCTTCTGCGTGGTTCTTTATGCATTCTGGTATGAGAACCAGGTGGTTGGGTGGAAGAGAGGGCATTGTTCATCGCCTGGTTCAACCCGGCATGATGTAGGGCAGGATGGGCACGCCGATGAGATAGGGGTGGGCCAAGATCATGCCCAAGTAGAAGATAAGGCCGGTGAGGATGGCGGCCACGTCCAGAATTCCCTCCCGGGGGTGCGCCGGCGGCTGAACGTGATTCTTCCACGCCAGCGCGAACATCAGCGCCGCCACCAGCATCAGCCCGCCGGCCATGACCACGGTGGCGAGGTCGCCGTTGGCGAACAGGTGGCCCATGCCCCAGAACAGCACCGCCAGGGCGAAAGGCGCGCGGATTTTGCGCTTCAGCCGGCAAGGGAAGATGAAAATGCCGAACATGAGAAAGGCCGGCAGCATGAGGGTGAAGGTCACGTGCGCGCCCCAGGTGGGCGGGTCATAGAGCGGAATGAAGGGTGAGGCCGCCCACAGCAGCACGATGAGCGTCAGCGAGCCCACGCTCATGGTCACGAACAGCGGCACGTAGGCGCGCCCCAGGTGCTGCTTCAGCGCCGCTTTCAGCCGCGGCAGCACCGGCACCATGTGGGTAAGGCCGAACAGCACGATGGCCAGCGCCAGCATGAAAATGGAGATCATGGCGGATGTGCCCGGGCGAGGGTTGTGGACGAGAGTGGGTCGCGGCGATTCTTACCGTGTGCTCGGCGCGCGCTCAAGAGCGAGCCGTGGCGCTCAGCGCGGTCCTCGCAGCAGGTTCGCGGCCTTTTTCATGACGGTGGGCAGGCCCACCGTGTCCAGCTTGTCGAGCGGGTGCCAGAACCAGCCCGGCGGCAGAGGCAGCAGGCGCGCCCGATCAATCGGCAATGGCTCGGGGAGGCGGTGGAGCGCCAGCTTCAGATGAAAGTGCGTGAAGGTGTGGCGCACGTGCGGCCTGAGGCGTTCGAATTCCAGCCGGAAGGGGGTTTCGCCGGAAAAGGGGGGCGGCGCGCCGTCCCAGTCGGTGGAGGGGATTTCCACCATGGCACCCAACATGCCTTTCTCGGGCCGGCGGCGCAGCAAGACACGTCCATCGGCACGCTCGATCCAGAAGGCGCGTCCGGTGCGACGGGGCTTCGGTGGCTTCCTGCGTTTGCGCGGCAGATCTTCGGCCAGTCCCTGCTTGCTGGCCTTGCAGTCTTCCATCAACGGGCAAAGGGCGCAGGCGGGGTCGCGTGGGGTGCAAATGATGGCGCCGAGGTCCATCAGGGCCTGGGCGAAGTCGCCGGGGGTGTCCTTTGGCAAGAGTTCCTCGGCGTGGCGGCGCAGCGTCTCCTTGCATTCGGGCAGTGGTTCGGTGACGGCGAACAGGCGCGCGATGACGCGCTCGGCGTTGGTGTCCATGGCCACGGCGGGGTGGTTGAAGGCGATGGCGGCGATGGCGCCGGCCGTGTAGTCGCCGATGCCGGGGAGTTTCTTCAGTTCCCGTGGCGTTTGCGGAAACTGGCCGTTCAATGTGCGTGTCACCTCGCGCGCGCACTTGTGCAGGTTGCGGGCACGGGCGTAATACCCCAGTCCCGCCCAGGCCGCCAGCACCTCCTCGCGCGGCGCCTCGGCAAGGGCGCGCAGCGTCGGCCAGCGGCGCACGAAGTCGTCGAAGCGTTTGCGCACGGTGGCGACGGTGGTCTGCTGAAGCATGATTTCGGAAAGCCAGACATGGTATGGATCGGGCCGTTGGCCCGGTGGCGCGCGCCAGGGCAGGGCGCGGGCGTGACGCGCATACCATCGCAGCATTTTGTCCGTCATCCGATTCATGAATCGTTCAGGTCCCGGGAATGATAACGAAAACATCATTGGCGCATGTGGGCGTGACGGGGCAATATGCGCCCGATGCGTGACGAGGACAACGAGTGGGAGGCGGATGAAACAGGTCGGGCAACTGTTCGGCAAGGTGGCGGGCAAGGCCTTTTCGCGCCATGGCGGAGAGGTGATGATGGAGCTTTCCCGCGTCTGGGAGTCCTTGTGCCCGGAAGTGGCCGCCATTGCCCGGCCCGAGGGTGTGAAGCGCTCGGGTCCGGGCGGGGCGACACTGCGGTTGAGGGTGCATCCGGCGCGGGCACTGGAGGTGCAGATGATGGAGCCGGTGTTGCTGGAGCGCATCAATGGGCATTTCGGCAGGCCCGTCATCGCCCGGTTGCGGCTGGTGCAGGCGCCGGAGGATGTTCCGGTGGAGGCGGACGTGCGGAGCGAGGAACCGCCCGCCCTGGACGAGGCGTTGCTGCGCGGTATGACGCGCGAGCTGGATGGAATGGAAAACGAGGGGCTGCGCGCGGCCCTGCGGCGCATGGCGGAGGGGGTGGCGCGCAAGGCGACGAAGGCCAGCGGAGCGAGAAAGAATTCGTGGGAATGATTCGAACTGGAATGCAAAACATCGGGAGTTCAACGGAATGAAGCGTGATGTGGAGAAAATGAATCAGGTGCTGGCCGGTGGGTTCGCGAGGTCCGTGAGCCGTCGCGCGGCCGGGCGGGTGTTGCTGGCCGGGGCGGTTGCCGTGGTGGCGGGAGCGCATGGCCTGGCCGGTGTCCCGGTGGCGCGGGCGGCGGAAGAGAAGCCGGAATACGCCAACAAGGCGCTGTTGGCGAAGGAGCCGCTGGTAAGGGACATGGCATTGGGTGGGGCAGACGCGCCCATCACCATCTACGAATACGCCTCGGCCACCTGCCCGCACTGCGCGGATTTTCACATTCACGAATGGCCGG
>JALVRJ010000301.1 GCA_027031305.1 Hyphomicrobiales bacterium
CATCTCCACCGGGCCGAGGTCGTTGATGGCCACGAACTCGATGTCGTCGCGCCCGGCCTCGACGGCCGCGCGCAAAACGTTGCGGCCAATGCGGCCAAAGCCGTTGATCGCCACTCGTATCGCCATGGGTTCTCCCCTCCTGTGTGTCTGCGTGACATGACCATGACCCTCCCGCCGGCGGCAGAGGCGCCGGCGGCGTCATGGCCGCCGTTATAGCGAAAAAACGTCGCGAGAAAAGAGTATGCGGAATTCCATCATGCGGCGGGGCGCTTGATTGTCGTCAAGCACGCCATGACACGCCAGCGCTTAGGTTGGATGCCAGCAACAGACAAAACACCTGACACGAGGGCGGTGCGATGAGGGAAGTGGGTGAAACCACACTGCCGGATCTTCCACGGGTGGCGGTGGCGTCGATGAACGCGACGCACGCGGAGGAGCTGGCCATCATCGAACGGCTGCTGGCCGCGCTGGCCGAGGACGACGCGGCGGCGGCGCAAGCGGCTGCGGAGGATTTCGCGCGGCACGTGGAGGAACATTTCTCGCGCGAGGAACGGCTGATGGAACGACACGGCTTTCCGCCCTACCCCATCCACAAGGGCGAGCATGACCGGGTGCGCGCGGTGGTGGCGCAGGCTTGCGCCGGGCTCGATACGGCCGAGGGGCGGGAGCGGCTGAAGGCCTTCATCGAGCGGGACTTCCTGCCCTGGCTGGTGAACCACGTGTCGACGCTGGACACGGCCACGGCGCACTTCCTGGCCATGCAGGGCGTGGAGTGATACCAGCTTGCGCAGTGACTGAGCGGTGCTAGCCGCCGCGCGCCCCGCCCCCCACATTGTGAAAGACAAGGGCTTGAGCGGGGGCGCGGGGTGGTGAATGGTTCTTCATGCATTCCGGCATGAGGCCGGCTGCCGGCGCCGGTGGCGCCCTGGCCGGTCATGGGGCGCGCGCGACCGGGCGCTTTTCCCGTGCCGGAAGGCATCAGCCGTCGGGCACGAGCCATCGACGGTGAAGCGGTATCGACACGGACAAGGGGCGGCCCTATTCTTGGGCCAGCCTTTCTTGTAGCGGACGCCGCAGATGGGAGTCAGCAGCGCATGAACACCCCGCCAGAGCCCTCGCTCGAACCCTTGGAAGACGCGCGCGCGGACCCGGTGGCCTACCAGCTCGTGGTGCCGCTGATGCTGATCGCCCTGCTCAACGGGATGCATTCCCCGTTCACGGCGCTGCTGGTGAAAATGGCCGGTGGCTGGTATCCGCCCTTTCTGCCGCCGATGCTGGAGCTGGTGTTCTATTTCGCACAGATTCTCGTCGCCACGCTCACCCTCATTCTCGCCGGCATTCCCGCCGCGCTCTACGAGCAGGCCGCAGGCACGGGCCGCACAACCTATGCCTCCATGGGCATATGGCTGCTGGGCGCGGCGCTGCTTTCCCTGCCCGCCATCGGGGTGGTGAAGGAGTTGCTGTGAGTGGCAAGCGGCCGCTGGCTGGGCATTTTGCAGCGGTCAGCCCTTGCGCAAGCCGGTATCAGACATTACGCAATCTGGTATCATTCACCGGGGCGAGCGCGTCGGCGAGCTCGGCGATCACGCGGTCCAGCACCAGCAGGCCGGCCTCGGTGGCGCACAGGCGGTCTTCGCCGTGGGATGTTCGCAACAGGCCTTGCGCGCGCAGTTTGGCCAGCACGGGCTCGGCGATATCATGGCCGGACAGGGCGCGCAAGCGCGCCCGGTTCAGGCCCTCGCGGGTGCGCAGGCTCATGAGCAGGTATTCCAGCGCCACCTGCCGTGGCCTCAGCGCCTCCACCTCGGTTATGCCGGCGCCATCCTCGTTCAACGCCTGGCGCAGCCAGCGGGCGGGGTGGCGCGTGCTGGTGACGGCGAGGCGGGTGGCACCCTCTTCCCCCTCCTCCGCCCCCTCCACCGCTTCCGCCGGCAGGCGGGCATGGGCGCCGGGGCCGACGCCGGCGTAGAAGCCATAGCGCCAGTAGAGCAGGTTGTGCCGGCATTCGCGCCCGGGGCGCGCGAAGTTGGAGACCTCGTAGGCCGGCAGGCCGGCGGCGGCCAGCATCTCGCGCGTCAGGCGATGCATGGCCAGCGTGGCTTCCTCGTCCGGCAGGTGCAGCCGGCCCCGTTCATGCAGGCGGTGGAAGGGCGTCTCTGGCTCCATGGTGAGCTGGTAGACGGACAGATGTTCCGGCTCAAGCGCCAGGGCGTGGGTCAGCTCGCGCTCCCATTCCCGTGGTTTCTGCCCCGGGCGGGCGGTGATGAGGTCGAAGGAGGCGCGGGGAAAGATCTTTCGCGCCAGCTCGAAGGCCGCGATGGCTTCCCGCGCCGTATGGGTGCGGCCCAGCCGGGCCAGGGCGGCATCATCGAGCGCCTGCACGCCCAGCGAGAGACGGTTGACGCCGGCGGCGGCGAAGGCGGCGAAGTTCGCGCGCTCGGCGCTGGTGGGGTTGGCCTCCAGCGTGATCTCCACGTCATCGGCCAGCGGCCAGAGCCTCTCCATGCGCTCCAGCAACGCGGCGAGCAGGGACGGGGGCATGAGCGAAGGTGTGCCACCGCCGAAAAAGACGGAGGTGACGGTGTGTCCGGGCGTGCGGGGGGCGAACCACTCCAGCGCGTTCAAGTAGGCCGGCAGCCAGTCTTCCGCCTCCACCCTTTGCACCACGTGCGAATTGAAGTCGCAGTAGGGACATTTGGACAGGCAGAAAGGCCAGTGAATATAGACGCCAAAACCCGGCCCGGCCCGTCGCGGCGGCGTGGACATGGCGCGCGCCCGTGGTTCCCTCAGAGCTCGATGCCCTTTTTCTTCGCCTCTTCCCGGGCACGCCGAAACATCTCCTGAGCCACGGCGCGGCCCCATTCCATGCCGGCCTTCTGGGATTCGAGCATGACCTCCGGCATTTTCTGGATGAACTTGCGCCCCACCGGCGTTTCGTAGAAGGCAATGAGCTTGTTCATCTCGTCCACCGTGAAGTGGCGAGCGTAGATGCGGGCGATTTTCTCGTAAAGCTCTTGCTTGCGCCTGGAGGATTTCATCTCCGAGGCGATCTTGTGCATGATCTCGGTGATTTCCTTCTTCTTCTCCGGTTTCATGCGGATCATCAGCATGGTCACCTGGCTGGTGGCCATGTTCAGCACCTGGTCGATGAGACGGTCGGAAGTGGTGGTGCGGATGAGCTTGCGCGCGGCCTCCAGCCGGGCGGGGTCGATCTTTTCCGCTTTTGCCGCGGCGGCGGGCTTCTGCGCCTGGGCCGGTTTGGCATCCTTGGCCAGGGCGGAATTGGCGGAAACGGCCAGCAGCATCGCCAGCGATAGGGAAACCGCGAATTTCTTCATGATGTTCTCCATTTCGAGAGATGGGAATATGCCGCTTCGGCGCCAGTATGGGCGGCGTTTGTGGCGGCGCGATGGCGCGGGAAGCGGAACGCGCCTCAGGCGGCACGGGAAGAACGTTTCTCCGTCAACAGGGCGTAAAGGGCGCGGGCATCGCGGGTGGCGCGCAGCTTTTCTACCAGCGCCGCATCGCGCAGCACGCGCGAGATGCGGGCCAGCGCCTTCAGGTGGTCCGCCCCGGCCGCCTCCGGCGCCATGAGCATGAACACGATATCCACCGGCTGGTGATCCATGGCGTCGAAATCCACCGGCGCGGCAAGGCGGGCGAAGAAACCGCGCACGCCGTCAAGCCCGGCGAAGCGACCGTGGGGAATGGCGATGCCACCGCCGACGGCGGTGCTGCCGAGCCGTTCGCGCTGCATGAGCACATCGAAAATGGTGCGCTCGTCCAGCCCGGTGGCCTTCGCCGCGTGGGCGGCGAGCGCCTGCAACACCTGACGCTTGCTGCCCGCCTGCAAGGCCGGCAGAACGTCCTCGGACCGCAACATGTCCGACAGATCCATTCGCAGAACCCCTGTTGTGCCGCCCCTCGTGGGC
>JALVRJ010000302.1 GCA_027031305.1 Hyphomicrobiales bacterium
GTGGGGGCGTGGGGCGATGGGTGGTTTTTATGCATCTTGGCATAAAATCCAACGCGCCAGTCTGGTGCAAAACGGAAGATTCAAGTGTTCATGCCCGAATGTCCATTTCGCGCCCCCCTTCGGGCGACATTTTCGCTTCATCCCGCGGGCCTTTCGCCCTTGGCGACGGCTTCGGCTATCCCTTGCGGGCGTAAGGCCCGCGATATTTAGCGAATATGCCGCTGGCATCGCCGGCTTTCCTGAGTCCACGCCCTAGAGTTCCGCCGCGCGGTGTTCATGGGCCAGCGAATCGAGGACACCATTGACGAATTTCGGCTCGTCCGCCTCGCCGAAGAAGGCGTGAGCAAGCGCCACGTATTCGTTGATGGCGACCTTGGGTGGAATGTCTTCCCGGAACAGCAGCTCATAGCCGGCGGCGCGGAGAATGGCACGCACGGTGGCGTCGAGCTTTGGCAGCTTCCAGTCATCGGCCAGGTGGCGGTTGACGGCGCGGTCCACCGTCGCCTGGTTCCTGACCACGCCGCGCACGATGTCCTCCAGCAAGGCATGGTCCGGATTGCCGCACTGGCCGTTCTCGAACTCCGGGCCGCGTCGGCGCGAGGCGAATTCGGCCAGCACCTCGTTGAGGGGGGCCTGGCCGACCTCCATCTGGTAAAGGGCCTGCACCGCGCCCAGCCGCGCGGCGCGGCGGCGGGAAAGTCTGGCGCCCCCTTTCCCGTCGCGCGGCGTGGTGTTCTTCGTGGCGTCCTCGCCGGGTTCCATGTTGGCGTCGCTCATGCCAGTCGCTGCTCCAGAAATTTCTGTTTCAGGCGCGCCATTTCCAGCGCCGTGCGGGCGGCGTCCGCGCCCTTGTTCTTGCCGTCCACCGAGGCGCGCTCCCATGCCTGTTCGCGATTTTCGCAGGTGAGCACGCCGTTGCCGACGGCCGCGCCCTGCATGGTCAGGTCCATGATGCCGCGGGCGCTTTCGTTGGCAACGATCTCGAAATGATAGGTTTCGCCACGAATGACGACGCCGAGTGCCACGTAGGCATCGTATTGCGGCGCCGGCGGCTCGATGCCCTCTTCCGCCAGCACCTCGGCCACGGCGGCGTCGGCGCCCTCGGCCATGGCGATGGCGCCGGGGATTTCCAGCGCGCCGGGCACGTGCACGATGTCGTAGTGCACGCCTTCCTTTTCAAGGTGGCGCGTGGCGCCTTTTTCCAGCTCGTCCAGCAGGTCGTCATAAAACCGCGCCTCGATAATGAGAACCTTCATGAAGTCTTTCTCCGGGTTTCGGGATTTGTCGTTTCTGCTTCGCGCCAAAGCACGGGCGGCGCCAGCCCTCTCCCCCACTTGCCTCACATTCTGGGTGGCCGAGTGGGGGAGAGAGCCTTCTTCTCAACACCCTTCAAACTCGGTCAATCGCGCCACGTAACGCGCCAGCATGTCCACTTCCATGTTGACGCGGCGGCCCGGCGCGATATCACGCCAGTTGGTGACGGCGCGGGTGTGGGGGATGACGTTGACGGCGAATTCGCATCCCCGCACCTCGTTGACGGTGAGCGAAATGCCGTCCAGCGCCACGGAGCCCTTGGGCGCGATGTAAGGAGCGAGCGCTTCGGGCACGCGGACGCGGACGACGAGGGATTCGCCGGCCGGCTCGGTGACGACGACCTCCGCCACGCCGTCGACGTGGCCCGATACGTAATGCCCGCCCAGCTCGTCGCCGACGCGCAGGGCACGCTCCAGGTTCACCGCCCTGCCCGGCCGCCAGTCGCCAAGCGTCGTCTTGCGCAAGGTTTCGCTAGAAAGCTCGACGTCGTGCCACATGCGGCCATCGTCCAGCGCTCCCTTGTCGACCACGGTGAGGCAACAGCCGTCATGGGCGATGGAAGCGCCGATATCCACCGTTTCGGAGTCATAACCCGAGGCCACGCGAAAGCGCGTCGCCCCTTCCTTTTCCTGGCGCTCAACGAGTTCGCCAACCTGGGTGATGATGCCGGTGAACATGAGATTCCTTCCTCGTCGTTCATGCAACCCGCGTCACTTTGAATGCCCGCTTTAGCGGGGACGACGGAAAAAGATGATGATGCCGGCAACCTTGTGGCCGTTCCCATCTTTCGACCTCGCCATTCCACCCCACTCGTCATTCCGGCAAAAGCAATCTCGCGCCATGCACGCCGTTGCGAGCCAGTGTGACGGATGATCATTCATTCGCGTTCATAGCGTTGCAGCACATCGGGGCCAAGCGGCAATTCATCGCGCAACCGGTAGCCCGCCAGCACGTCGTCGAGCGCCAGGCCGGCCAGCGCCGGCACGCCGGGCGGGCCAAGGCGCACTCGCGGGGCGCGGAACAGCGCGATCTCGTCCACCAGGCCGGATTCGACGAAGGCACGGGCGGTGGCGGCACCGCCCTCCACCATCAGGCGGTTGATCTTCATCTCCGCCAGCTTGCGCAACACTTCCGCGATGGGCAAGGCGCCGGTTTCGTCGTGTTTCAGGGGGGCGATGTTCAGCGCCGGCCAGCGGCGTTTCAGCGTCAGCGCACGTTCGTGCCCGGCGGTGGAGGTTAGCACCAGCGTCGGCACCTGATGCGCGGTGGCGAAGAGCCTCGCATTGGCGGGCAGGTCGAGGGCGCGGGAGAGCACCACGCGCAAGGGCGAGCGGTCCTCGAGCCCGCGCAGGCGACAGGTGAGCATGGGGTCGTCGGCGCGCAGCGTGCCGCCGCCGACGAGGATGGCGTCGGCCTGGGCGCGCATCAGGTGGGCGCGGCGCAGAGCCTGTTCCCGCGTTATGGCGGTGGGACTGCCCGGCGCGGCAGCGATCATGCCGTCGGCGGAAACGGCCAGCTTGAGTTGCACGAAGGGGCGGCCGGCCTCGTGCCGCAGGATGAAACCGGCCAGCAGGCGCTTCGCTTCGTTCTCCAGCAGGCCGCAATGCGTTATGATGCCCGCCTTTTCCAACAGTGCCAGACCGCCGCCGTTCACCCGGGGATCGGGGTCTGCCATGGCCGCCACCACGCGGGCGACGCCGGCGGAGACAAGCGCATCGGTGCAAGGAGGTGCCTGGCCGTGGTGGGCGCAGGGCTCCAGGGTGACGTAAACGGTGGCGCCGCGGGCAGCCTCGCCGGCCATGGCCAGCGCCTGGGGCTCGGCGTGTGGTCGACCACCCTTGGCGGTGGCGCCGGTGCCAAGCACCTGACCATTCTTCACCACCACGCAGCCAACGGCGGGATTTTCCGCCGTGCGCCCCAGGGCGCGGCGCGCAAGAACGAGCGCATGGCGCATGTGCGTCACGTCATCCGCGGAGAAGACCGGCTGAGGCCGTTGGGAATTGGAAGAATTCATCGAATCCGGAAACCAGGGACTACCAAGTGTTGCGGAGCCGGTTATAAATTTGCCGCACGCCTGAACGCAAGGGAGCTGATTGATGCCGATGTTGCATTCAAAGCCCAGCCCTTCGGCGCGGGCGCGCACGTAGCTCACCATGATAGACCCACCCAGGGCCACGGAAACGCCGACTGAGGCGATAAACGCCACATACGGGTCCATGGTTCCCAGCCAGGCCTGGCGCACGAAATAATAGGCCAGGCCAAAGAATATGATCACCTCGGAATAGCGATCCAGGGTGGAATCGTACAGGGCGCCGAACTTGGTCACGCGGTTGGTGGCCCGTGCCACCTTGCCGTCGATGATGTCAAACGTGCCGGCAATGAGCACGAACACGCCGGCGGAGCGCAAATGCCCGGCGCCGAACAGATAAGCTGCAACCAGGCTGAGCACAAAGCCGATGGTGGTAAAAAAATTCGGATTCATCTCCAGTTCGATAAAAAAATCGACCACTGGCTGCATCAGATTTTGATACCACTGTTTCAGCCCCTCGGGCAAGAAGACAATCTTCATGTCTACGTCTTTCCTTTTTCTTCTCTTTCGTCATAACCTTCTAT
>JALVRJ010000303.1 GCA_027031305.1 Hyphomicrobiales bacterium
CGCCAGCCGCGTGCGCGACATGTTCGAGCAGGCGAAGAAGAACGCGCCGTGCATCATCTTCATCGACGAGATCGACGCCGTGGGCCGGCATCGCGGCGCCGGCCTGGGCGGCGGCAACGACGAGCGCGAGCAGACGCTCAACCAGTTGCTGGTGGAGATGGACGGGTTCGAGTCCAACGAGGGCATCATCATCATCGCCGCCACCAACCGGCCCGACGTGCTGGACCCGGCGCTGTTGCGTCCCGGACGCTTCGACCGGCAGATCGTGGTGCCGAACCCGGACATCAAGGGCCGGGAAAAAATCCTGCGCGTGCACATGAAGAAGGTGCCGCTGGCGCCGGACGTGGACGTGAAGGTGCTGGCGCGCGGCACGCCGGGCTTCTCCGGCGCCGATCTGGCGAATCTCGTGAACGAGGCGGCGCTGCTGGCGGCTCGGCGCAACCGGCGCATGGTCACCATGCAGGATTTCGAGGACGCCAAGGACAAGGTGATGATGGGCGCGGAGCGCAAGTCCATGGCCATGTCCGAGGAGGAAAAGAAACTCACCGCCTATCACGAGGGCGGTCACGCCATCGTGGCGCTGAACGTGCCGGACGCCGACCCGGTGCACAAGGCCACCATCATCCCGCGCGGGCGGGCGCTGGGCATGGTCATGCAGCTGCCGGAGGAAGACCGCTATTCCATGCGCTATAGGCAGATGAAGTCGCGCCTTGCCATCATGATGGGCGGGCGCGTGGCGGAAGAGCTGATCTTCGGCGAGGAGAATGTGACCTCCGGCGCGCAGTCGGACATCGACCAGGCCACCAAGCTGGCGCGCGCCATGGTCACCCGCTGGGGCTTCTCCAAGGAGCTGGGGCTGGTGGCCTACGAGGATAACCAGGACGAGGTGTTCCTCGGCATGGCCCTCGCCCAGCAAAAGCACATTTCCGAGGCCACGGCGCAGAAGATCGACGCCGAGGTGCGGCGTATCCTTGATGAGGCCTATCAGACGGCGAAGAAGATCCTTACCGAGAAGCGTGAGGATCTGGAGACGCTGGCGCAGGGCCTGCTGGAATACGAGACGCTCACCGGCGAGGAGATTCGCGACCTGCTGGCCGGCAAGCCGCCGAAGCGCGACGACGATGATGACGGCGAGGAAGAGGTGACCTCCGCCGTGCCCGTGACGGGCCGCAAGGACGACAAGGGTGGCGGCGCGGAGGGGCTGGAGCCGCAACCACAGGCGTGAAGCCACCTTGGAACGGAAAAGCGGGCGCTCGCCGACACGGGTCGGCGGGCGCTTCCGCGTTGTCGGGAAGCGAGAGGGGAGAATGGCCAGCGACACCAAGCTTTATGTGATCCCCGAGGGATTGCTGCATGGCGAGGCGGCGCGCACGGCGCTCGCGCGCGGCCTGGCCCTGGCGCTAACCGGCAATCGGCTGGCCTTCACCTGTGGCTGGCTGGTTCACCGCTGTGGCGAGACGGGCGAGATTTCCCGTCGTCTGTTGCCGGCCGTGGAGCTGCGCGAAAAGGCCGAAGACACGCCGCCGCTGGCCACCTTTCTCGCCAGGCTGGCCACGCCGCGCCCCGCTTTCGCCGGCCTATCCCTCGACAGGCCGCGCATCATGGGCATTCTCAACGTCACTCCGGACAGCTTTTCCGATGGTGGCCTGCACGCCGAGGCGCAGAAAGCCGTCGAGCATGGCCTGCGCATGGCCGAGGCCGGGGCGGAGGTCATCGACGTGGGGGGCGAATCCACCCGCCCCGGCGCGGCGGAAGTCTCGAATCAGGAAGAGCTCGACCGGGTGATCCCGGTAGTGGAGGCGCTGGCGAAGGAAGGGTTGACGGTCAGCATCGACACGCGCAAGGCGGCGGTCATGCGCGCCGCGGTGAAGGCCGGCGCGCGCATCGTCAACGATGTCTCGGCCCTTTCCTTCGACCCGGAAGCACGCGCCACGGTGGCGGAGCTGGGCGTGCCGGTGATCCTGATGCACATGCGGGGCGAGCCGGACACCATGATGGGGTTGGCCGACTACGAAGACGTGTTGCTGGACGTGCATGATGAGCTGGAAGAGGCCGTGACCAGGGCCTGCGAGGCTGGCATCGCTCGCGAGAACGTCATGGTCGATCCCGGTATCGGCTTCGCCAAGCGCACGGCGCACAACCTGACGCTCACCCGTCACCTGGCCCTGTTGCACGGGCTGGGCCTGCCACTGCTGTATGCAGCCTCGCGCAAGCGCTTCATAGGCGAGATCACGGACGTGGAGCGGGCGGACGCGCGCCTTGCCGGCTCGCTGGCCGTGGTTCAGGCGGCGCTGCGTTCCGGCGCTCACATGGTGCGCGTGCACGACGTGCCCGAAACCGCGCAAATGGTGCGTCTTCTGCAAGCGCTTTGGTGACATGAGGATCATCAAGGCATGGAACTCCCTTCGCTTTTACTATATACACCCATTGCGCGAGACAGGGGGCGGGCGACGTGCGAAATTGCAACGTTCCCACTTCGCGCAAGACGGCAGGTGGGCGGCGAGACAAGCCTGGGGGGAAGTCAGATGTCACGGAAATTTTTCGGAACCGATGGTGTGCGTGGCATGGCCAACGAGACGCCATTGGATCCGCAGACGATTGTGCGCCTGGGCATGGCGGTAGGCGCCGTTTTCGCCAATGGTGGTCATTCGCGCGTGGTCATCGGCAAGGACACGCGCCTGTCTGGTTACATGATCGAGCAGGCCCTCACCGCCGGCTTTCTCTCCGTCGGACTGGACGTGTTCCTGCTCGGCCCCGTGCCGACGCCGGGCGTGGCCATGCTCACCCGCTCGTTGCGCGCCGACCTGGGCGTGATGATTTCCGCCTCGCACAATCCCTATCATGACAACGGCATCAAGTTTTTCGATCCCAACGGGGAAAAGCTTTCCGACGAGCAGGAGAAACGCATCGAGGTGCTGCTGGAATCCGACCTTTCCCGCTATGCCGCGAAATACGACAAGCTGGGCCGGGCCAAGCGCATCGAGGACGCGCAGGCGCGCTATATCGAATTCATCAAGCGCTCCGTCCCGCGCCACTTCAGGCTCGATGGCCTGCGCATCGTCATCGATTGCGCCAATGGCGCCGCCTACAAGATTGCGCCTACCGCGTTGTGGGAGCTCGGAGCGGAAATCTACCCCATCGGCGTCGAGCCCAACGGGACAAACATCAACGCCGGCTGCGGCTCCACCAATTGCACGCTGCTGCAACAGAAGGTTCACGAACATCGCGCCGATATCGGGATCGCGCTCGATGGCGACGCCGACCGCGTGTTGATCGTCGACGAAAAGGGCAAACTGGTGGATGGCGACCAGATTCTCGCGCTCATCGCCACTCACATGCAGCAGCGCGGGCAGTTGAGCGGAGACGGCGTCGTCGCCACCATCATGTCCAACCTCGGGCTCGAACGCTTTCTGGAATCGCGCGGCCTGAAGCTGCACCGCGCCCAAGTGGGCGACCGCTACGTGGCGCAGATGATGCGCGAGAAGGGCTGCAACGTCGGCGGCGAGCAATCCGGTCATATCATTCTTACCGATTACAACAGCACCGGCGATGGGCTGATTGCCGCCTTGCAGCTGCTGTTGGCGGTTCGAGAGCAGGAATGCAGCGTCTCGGAAGCCTGCCACCTGTTCGATCCGGTGCCGCAGGTGATGGAAAACGTGCGCATTGACGGCGGTCATCCTCTGGAGGATGCAAAGGTGCAGGAGGCCATCGCCGAGGCCGAAACGGAACTGCAAGGCTGGGGCCGACTGGTCATCCGTCCGTCTGGCACCGAGCCGGTCATCCGCATCATGGTGGAAGGCGACGACGAAATGCGCATTCGCCAGATCGCCCAGAACCTGGCCAGCTTGCTCCGCCGCAAGGCGGCCTGATACCAGAATGCATAAAGGACCACCCACCACCCCGCGCCCC
>JALVRJ010000304.1 GCA_027031305.1 Hyphomicrobiales bacterium
ACGGCTACGGCCCCAGCGTGAAGGCCGTTGATGAACTGGCCTCCGCCGGCGCCGGCCTGTTGGTCACGCTCGACTGCGGCGCCATGGCCCACGACGTCTTGGAGCACGCTGCCGCGCGGGGCCTGCACACTCTCGTGGTGGACCATCACCAGATGGGCACCGCGCTGCCGCGCGCGCACGCGGTCGTCAACCCCAATCGCGCCGATGACGATTCGGGCCTCGGGCACCTGTGCGCCGGCGGGTTGACCTTCATGCTGCTGGCGGCAACCGCGCGCCGGCTGCACCGCCTCGGGCACGTGCCGGAACGTCCGGACGTGCTGGGCTACCTGGACCTCGTGGCGCTGGCCACGGTGTGCGACGTCATGCCGCTCAGGGGCCTCAATCGCGCCTTTGTCCGCCAGGGGCTGCACGTGCTCGCCCGCCGCCACCGCCCGGGGCTGGCCGCCCTCATGGACGTGGCCCGCGCCGGCCGTCAGCCGGACGCCTACACGCTGGGCTTCATCCTTGGCCCGCGCATCAACGCCGCCGGGCGCGTCGGCCACGCGCGGCGGGCCTTCGACCTGTTGCGTGCCCGCGACATGGCCACCGCACAACGCCTGGCGGCCCACCTGGAGCGCCTCAATCGCGAACGCCAGGAGCTGGAGGCCACCGTGCTGGAACAGGCCATGGCCCAGGCCGGGCACCAGCTGGAAAAACGGGGCAGGGGCGTCATCCTCGTGCATGGCGAGGACTGGCATCCGGGCGTGCTGGGCCTGGTGGCGGCACGCCTGAAGGAGCGCTTCAACCTGCCCGCCATCGCCCTTGGCGTGGATACCACCACCGGCGAGGCCAGCGGTTCGGCCCGCTCCATCGGGGGCGTCGACATCGGCCGCGCCATCGCCCGCGCCGTGGCCAAGGGCGTGTTGAGCAAGGGCGGCGGCCATGCCATGGCCGCCGGCATGGCCCTGCCGGCGGCGAACATCGGCGCGTTCCACGATTTCATGAATACCGCGCTGGCCGCCGAACTCGCCGCCGTGCCGGAATTTCCACATCTGAAGGTGGACGCCGTGCTCACCGCCTCCGGCGCCACCCGCGCGCTGCTGGAAGGCATCGAGGCCGCCGGCCCCTTCGGCGCCGGCAATCCGGCCCCCGTCTTCGCCTTCGCCGCCCACCGCGTGCAGTGGGTGGACGTGGTTGGCCAGAAGCATTTGCGCTGCACCCTGAAGGCGGGCGACGGCGCCACGCTGCGCGCCATCGCCTTTCGCTCCGTCGACACGCCCTTGGGCGAGGCCCTGCTGAATGCCCGCGAGGGCCGGCTGTGGCATGTCGCCGGCCGCCTGCAACGAGACGACTACAATGGCCGCGACGGCGTGCAACTGCACATCGCCGACATTGCGCCTCACGCATGACGGTTGGCGCCTCGGCGCATGGCCACTTCCGGCAAAGGCTCTTGCCAGCCTCGGCAAAGCTCACTATACAGGGCGCGCAAATCGCCGCGCATGTCGGGCGCGCCGGTCCGGCCTTCATGGCGGGCGATTTCGCATTTCTGGCCCGCGCCCTTCGTCTATCGGCTAGGACGCCAGCCTTTCACGCTGGAAAGAGGGGTTCGATTCCCCTAGGGCGCGCCACTCACTTCCGCTCCAGCCGCGGCACGGCCGGTTCGATGATGCCCAGCTCCTCAAGCCGCTTGTCCAGGTAAGTGGAGCACAGGTTGGCCAGCTCCTCCACCTTGCCCTCGAAGAAATGATTCGCCCCGGGCATGATTTCCAGCGTCAGGGTGATGCCCTTTTGCGTCTTGATTTTCTTCACCATGTTCTCCACCACGTCCGGCGGGGTCACCTTGTCCAGCTCGCCATGCACGATTAGCCCGGAGGTGGGGCAGGGCGCCAGGAACGAGAAATCGTAATGCCGCGCCAGCGGCGCGATGGTCAGGAATCCCTGCACCTCCGGTCGGCGCATCAGCAGTTGCATGGAAATCCACGAGCCGAACGACACCCCCGCCAGCCAGCAGGTGCGCGCCTCCGGCACACGGGCTTGCAACCAGTCCAGCGCCGCCGCCGCGTCCGCCAGCTCTCCCGCGCCGTTGTCGAAAAAGCCCTGCGAGCGCCCCACGCCGCGAAAGTTGAACCGCAACACCGCGAAGCCCTTGCGCGCGAACATGTGATACAGCGCGTGCGGAATGGGGTTGTTCATGGTGCCGCCGAACATGGGGTGCCCATGCATGACGAGCGCGATGGGCGCGTTGGGTTCCTCCGCCGGATGATATCGCGCTTCGATGCGGCCAGCCTGGCCGGTGATGATGACTTCGGGCATGGTCTGGAAATCTTCCCTGTCGGTTGATCGGTGATTGCGACGAATGTCCGTTTACAGGCCCCACTTCGCCCGGCCCGCGCGCGGGCATGTCGGAAATTCGCTCAGCCCAGATATAGGTGTGCGCCGCGAAAAGCGCAATTCCCGAGCCGCCTTGCCCACGGCGTGGAACGGCCAAGGGCCGGCCTCAAGTGAATTTCATTTTGTTCCATGCCCTCGCGGGGTTATGGTGCGCCCGGGAAGCGAGGCGTCAGCCACAGCAGAGCACGGGAGAGCATTCATGCGTATCGGGAATCGCCTGTCGACCGCCACCGTTGCCGTGGCGCTGCTGGCGGGCCTGTCCGCGTCGGGCGCGGCCTTGTCGGCGGAAGCGACACAAAAGGAGCAGGCGGCGGAGGAAGTCTACAAGATCATCTGCGCAAAACCCGCCGACATCACCCAGAAGATGTTGTGCGAACATCAGGATTTGCGCCAACTGGACAGGGAAATCCGCCAGCAGCTGGATCGCCTCATGTCCGCCATCCCGGAAGATGACGAGCGCCAGCGCGGGCAATTGAAATACAGCCAGGAACGCTTCGCCCACGTGCGCCGCCTCTGTCAGGGCAACCTCAAGTGTCTCAGGCGCATCTACAAGGCCCGCTTGAAGACTCTCAAGGAATGGAAAACGACGGAATAGCCTCCCAAGGGAGCCATGAACCCCGCCGCTTCGACGCGCGAAGGAAACAAGTCGGCAACGGCCCCGCATCGTCCGTGGCGCGAAGGGCGCGCCTTTTTATGCTCGCTTGAAAATGGAGAATAACGAACATGGCGGACAGCAAGATCAGGGTCGCGGTGGTGGGCGCTTCCGGCTACACGGGGGCCGACGCCATCCGCCTGGCGGCCAGGCATCCCGGCATCGAGATCGTGGCGCTCACCGCCAATACCCACGCCGGCAAGCCCGTGGCGCACGTGTGGCCCCACCTGGCCGGAATTGACCTGCCCGACCTGGTGACCAACGACGAGGTGGACTGGAGCACGGTGGACGCCGCCTTCGTCGGCCTGCCGCATGGCACGGCGCAGGACGTGATCCTGTCCATTCCGGAGCACGTGAAGATCATCGACATCTCCGCCGACTTCCGCCTGAAGGACGCGCGGACCTACGAACGCTGGTATGGCCGCGAGCACGCAGCACCCGAGCTGCTGGCCGAGGCCGCCTATGGCCTCACCGAACACAATCGCGAGGATATCCGCAAGGCGCGCCTGGTCGCCTGTCCGGGGTGCTATCCCACCGCCACGCTGCTGGCCCTGCTGCCGCTTGTGAAGGCCGGGCTGATCGCGCTGGACGATCTCATCATCGACGCCAAGTCCGGCGTTTCCGGCGCCGGCAGGGGGCTGAAGCTGAACACCCTGTTCTGCGAGGCCGGCGAGGGGCTTTCGCCTTATGGCGTCGCCAGCCACCGCCACGCCCCGGAGATCGAGCAGGAACTGGCCCGCGCCGCCGGCAGGGAACCGGCGGACGTGGTGGTGAACTTCACTCCCCATCTGGTGCCCATGAGCCGCGGCGAGCTGATCACCGCCCACGTGAAACTGGCCGGGGGAGCCACGGTGGAAGATTGCGAGACAGCGCTGCGCCGGGCCTACGAAGGCGAGCCTTTCATCCGTTTCGCGCCGCAAGGCATGTTGCCCGCCACCCAGCATGTGCGCGGCTCCAATGATTGTGTGCTCGCCGTGCGCGCCGACCGCATTCCCGGACGCGCCATCATCATCGCCGCCATCGACAACCTGGTGAAGGGCTCCTCCGGCCAGGCGCTTCAGAACTTCAACCTCATGTTCGGCTTCGACGAAACCACGGCGCTGCGTCAGTTGCCGCTATTCCCGTGATGCCGAAAGCCGCCGTGAACGTCGCCGAAAATATCAGCGGCCGGCGCATCCTCGTCAGCCGATGCCTACTGGGCGAACCGGTGCGCTACGATGGACGGGAGAAGCCTCTCGGCCATCACCTGTTACGGGAATGGGAAGAACGCGGCTTGCTGGTGCCGGCTTGCCCGGAGCTCCTGGGCGGCCTCGGCGTGCCGCGCGCACCGGCGCAAATCGTCGGCGGTTCGGGCGAGGACGTATTGGCCGGACGCGCGCGGGTCATCACCAAGCACGGCGAGGATGTCACGCCAGCCTTCGTTCGCGGCGCCGAGGCCGCCCGCGCGCTGGCGGAGGAACATGGCTGCGCCTTTGCCCTGCTGAAGGAGAAAAGCCCCTCCTGCGGCGTGCGGCGGATTTACGATGGTACTTTTTCCAACGCGCTCCGGCCCGGGCGCGGGGTGGCCGCGGCAATGTTGCGGGCGGCGGGTCTGCGTGTTTTTTCCGAGGAGGAACTCGACCACCTGGCGGCGCTGCTGAGCGCGGCGTGAAGGACGGCTCAATGCCGTTTTTTCATCCTGCGCCAAAGGGACGGCGGCACGAAACGCCCGGCCCATAGCCCACGGCGCGCCAGCCGCGCGGCGCGTTCGTCGGAAACGTAACGCCGCGAGTAACGCACGAAAGCCACCGCCCAGCCGTCACGCACCATGCGCTGGCCGATGTCCATCCCGCCCACCCGGCAGGTGGCCACCATGCGCCCATAACGGTCGGTGGTGACCCTGCGGCACCGAACACGCCCGTTGCCCACCAGGTTGCGCAGGTGCTCCCGGGCCCGCTCGCCACACTCGTAACGCCTTCCGAAGCGGTTTTGGCATGTTTGAAAAAGTTCAGGCGCATCAATGCCATGCAGGCGGACATTAACGCCGTTTATGCGGATGGAATCACCATCCACCACCCGTGCCCGGCCGCGCACCACGCTGGCGCCGCGCGCCCGCTTGGCCGAGGGCTTGCGCACCGGCGGGCGCGGTTTGCCGGAATGCGCGAAGATGATGCCGGAGATGTTGTCCAGCAGCTCGCCGAGGCCCGCCCCGCGGGCCAGCGACGTAAACAGGCCTAGATAGGCCGATGCCGCGATCGACGCGCTCAGCAACAGCGACAGGGCGCGAAATCGCCAGTCGGACACAATATCGCGCCACGGCGACGAACGCCGCTTCTTTCGCTTCCTGCCATGAAAAGGGAAGATCCCCATGGGCCTTTCGAATCACCGCGCCAACACACCTTGCGGGCAACAGTATAGGCCGAACGCGCGGGGCAGACGTTAATTGGTAATTTGCGGCGCGCAAATTACACCAGAATGCATAAAGAGCCACGCAGAAGCCCCACGCCCCCACCCAACCCCCAAATTATGAAAAACAAGGGCTTGGGTGGGGGCGCGGACGGTTTTACCGGTCAGTCTTTACGCAACCTGGTATTACTTGTAGCGAGAGAACAGGCTGGCCAGGATGCCCATCTCGCGGCCGGCGACGGGGGTCTTGCGGTCGTTGATGTTGACGATCTGTCCGTCTTCCAGCCCATAGATGGCGAAGCTCTTCACCAGCCCGTTGCGGTCGAAGCGAATGGCCAGCACCCTCCGGTCCACTTCCTTCGGCTTCAGGAATGCCGTCTGCTTCGTGGTGCTGGAGATGTAATAATAACTGTCGTTCAGTGATTCGATGGTGGCCGTGGTCGACGGCGAACCAAGTAGCGCCTCCACTTCCGCCCGGCTCATGCCCTCGCGCAACTGCTCCAGGTCACCCTTGCGCGGCAGGTAGCCATGATGCAGCACCGTCGGTTGGCACGCGGCCAGCAGCATCGTGCCGCCCAGCGCGCCCATCAGCCCCAGCAGCCGCCGCCGGGTGGGCCGATTTACCCGTGGACAAGAGGACATTTGCGCGCCACGCTCCCTTTTGGGTGCCCCGCGCGGAAACGCGCGGGCGAATGCGAACCGACAACCTTGAAAGACTGTATGCGCCAATGATTGCTCCAAGGCAAATATGGCGAAATGTCGTCGACGCGCTGTTTCCATCCGGCCGCCGCGCCCGGGCGCTCTACGCTTCCGCCGTGGCCCAGGCGCGCCAGCCGGCGTTCTATGCGCGCCTGCAGGTGCCGGACACGCCGGAAGGCCGCTTCGAGATGATCGCCCTGCACGTGATATTGCTGATCGAGCGGCTGATGCGACAGGCGGCGGCGCAACGGGGGATGGCCCACGGCGCGCACGCCGCCAAGCTGGCCCGCGAGGTGCAGGAAAGCCTGTTCGACGACATGGACGCCAGCCTGCGCGAAATGGGGGTGAGCGACATCGCCGTACCCCGGCGCATCCGCAAGCTGGGCGTGGCCTTTTACGATCGCATGGCAAGGTATCACGAGGCGCTGGCAAGCGATGACGCGCAGGCATTGAAACGGGCGATTCTGCGCCATATCTACGCGGCGACGGAGCCATCCGTTCTGACAGGAAGGGTGTCTTCCGCCTCGGGCGGCCCGCAACGCGAAAACGACGAGAGCGTCCGGCAGGCCGCCGGCGCGCTGGCGCGATATGCGTTGCTAGCGCGGGAAGTGCTGAAGGAAGTCTCCCTGGACGATCTCCGCGCGGGCAATATCCCATGGCCCGCGCCGCCCGCGACGATCGCGAAGCAGGATGCATCCCCGACGGAAAGGACGTGAATCATGAGCGATGAACCCATTCGCGCGGAATTCTCGCGCATCGTTACGCCGGAAGACATCGGCGAGGGCCTGGAACGCACCATCTCCGCCCGTCCGGCCGAACTCGCCGCCCTTGCCAGGCGCATGAAACTGCCCGCCATTCGCGCGCTTTCCGCCGACTTGCGCGTAAGGCCCGAAGGTCGTGGCGGCTACCGCGTGCGCGGCCGTTTGACGGCGGAGGTGGAACAGGAATGCGTGCGCACACTGGACATCTTTCCCGCCACCGTGCGGGCCGAGGTCGACCGCCTGTTCGTGCCGGCGGATTCTGCCGCCGCCCGCGCCCTTGAAGCCTCCGGCGCGGTGGAGCTCGACGCCGAAGCGCCGGATGCTCCCGATATCCTGCCGGAAGAGGGCATCGACCTGGGCGAGCTGGTGTCCGAGATCCTGGCCCTGTCGCTGGATCCATGGCCGAAGAAGCCGGGAACGGACTTCGTGGACATGGAGGCCGGCGCCCCGGAAACGGCCGGGGAGAAGAAGGCCGAGGAGGAAGCGGCGGAAGGGAACAATCCTTTCTCCGTTCTCAGGAATCTGAAATCCTGAGCGCATCGGGCGGGGTGGCCGCTTGCAATGTGCGAGAAGCCACCTTTCCTGTTCCGAAGAATCTGAAATCTCGAGTGCGCCGGCACGGGGGCCAAGCGCGCGAGGGAATCCTGGCGGACTGCAATTCACCGCATGACATCTTTTGCGCAGCCAGCACACATGCTGTATCCTGCGCGTCATGATTCCGATCCACGTCTTGCTGGCTGCGGTTCGTAACGGGTTTCTGGCGGAGGGGTAATTCCTTGAAGGACTGTTGCACACTGGCCGTGGACGCCATGGGCGGCGACGCCGGTGTCGGCGTTACCGTGCCCGGCGCGCGCATGGCGCTGGAACGACATCCGGACTTGCGAGTGCTGCTTTACGGCGATTCCGCCACGCTGAAGCCGCTGCTGGCGGAGTTCCCTCGGGCCCTGCGCCAGCGGGTGGAAGTGCGCCACGCGGATGTCGCCATTCGCATGGACGAGAAGCCCAGCCAGGCCCTGCGCAAGGGCCGCCGCGTTTCCTCCATGTGGCTGGCCATCGAAGCCGTGCGCGAAGGCAAGGCGCAGGCCGCCGTTTCCGCCGGCAACACCGGCGCGCTCATGGCCATGAGCCTGTTCGTGCTCAAGCCCATGACCGGCATCAAGCGCCCGGCCATCGCCGGGCTGTGGCCCACCATGCGCGGACAGTCCATCGTCCTCGATCTGGGCGCCACCATCGGCGCCGACGCAGAGCAGCTGGTCGATTACGCCATCATGGGCGAGGCCATGGCGCGCTCGTTGCTGCATGTCGAGCAGCCTTCCGTCGGCCTCCTCAACGTCGGCGTGGAGGAGATCAAGGGCGTCGAGGAAGTGCGCCGCGCCGGGCGCATCCTGCGCGAGGCGGCGCTGCCCATCCATTATCATGGCTTCGTGGAAGGCGATGACATCGCCAAGGGCACGGTGGACGTCTTCGTGACGGAAGGCTTCACCGGCAACATCGCGCTGAAGACGGCCGAGGGCACGGCCCGCCAGATTGCCGATTTTCTCAGGCGCGAGCTGACCGCCAGCTGGTGGACGAAGCTGGGCGCCCTGCTGGCCCGCGGCGCTCTTCGCAACCTGAAAAAGAAGCTCGATCCGCGCGAAAGCAACGGCGGCATCTTTCTCGGCCTCAATGGCATTGTCGTGAAAAGCCATGGCGGCACCGACGCGCTCGGCTTCGCCAACGCCCTTACCCATGCCCGCGAGGTGGCGTTGTATGACCTCGTGGAGAACATCGCGCGTGATCTCTCCGCCAAGAAGATGATGGCCGATTTCCTCGATACCCGACAGGAGAACGGCGCCCAACAGGCCGCGCCCGCCCGCAACGCCGGCTGAGGGACCTTTCTGACCCCGGTAGCGCGCCATCAACGCATCCGGCCGGCCCCACCCTTGACGCTGGCCGCGCGAGGGGCCAAAAGCGGGCGGGGTGGAGCGGGCGTTTTCGCCTCCACCTCGTTCTTGGACCGTCACGAAAGGCAGCGGCCGGCGCGCGATGGCGCATCGGTCATCAATGGGATTCACCACGACATGCGCCGCAGCGTCATCACCGGCACCGGCTCCTACCTGCCCGAAAGGGTGCTCACCAACCAGGAGCTGGCCACCTTCGTGGACACTTCCGACGAATGGATCCGCACCCGCACCGGCATCCGCCAGCGCCACGTCGCCGCCGAGAACGAAATGACCTCCGATCTCGCCACCCGCGCCGCCAGAAGGGCGCTTGACGCCGCGCGATTGTCCCCCGTCGACATCGACACCGTGCTCGTCGCCACCACGACGCCCGATTACACCTTTCCCGCCACCGCCTGCGTGGTGCAGGACAAGCTGGGCGTGCCCGCCGGCGCCATGGCCTTCGACTTGCAGGCCGTGTGCTCCGGCTTCATCTACGGGCTGACGGTCGCCGATTCCCTCATCCGCGCCGGCCAGGCGCGCCATGTCTTGCTCATCGGCGCGGAAACGCTCACCCGCCTGCTCGACTGGGAAGACCGCGCCACCTGCGTGCTCTTCGGCGACGGCGCCGGCGCCGTCGTGCTCCAGGCGGCCGAAGGCGCGGGAACGGTGGCCGATCGGGGGGTGCTGCACACGGTCTCGCGCGCCGACGGCCGCCATCGCGACCTGCTGCACACCGACGGCGGCCCATCTTCCACCGGCACCGTCGGCAAGCTTCGGATGCAGGGCCGCGAGGTCTTCCGCCACGCCGTGACCAACATCGCCGACGCCATGCGCGAGGTCATGGAAGCCGCGGGCGTTTCGGCCGACGACATAGACCTTTTCGTACCGCACCAGGCCAACGTGCGCATTCTCGAGGCGACGGCGAAAAAGCTGGGCATTCCAGCGGAAAGGATCATGCTCACCATCGCCGAGCACGGCAACACCTCCGCCGCCTCCATTCCGCTGGCGCTGGATACGGCTGTGCGAGAGGGCAGGGCGAAGCCCGGTGACCTGCTGTTGCTGGAGGCCATGGGCGGCGGCTTCACCTGGGGCGCCGCGCTGCTGCGGCTGTAGCCCGTTTGGATCTGCCCGTCCGGACGTGAGGCGGGCATGTAATCATCGCGTGTATTCCATCGCTTGGCCTGAAGATCTGGTATGATGGCACGCTGGAGGATTCGGCGCGCAACCACCGTGAACGGGCGAAGGATGAACGGGGCCGGGCGCAAGGTGTTCACCATTCCGCCAGGGGCGGACTTTCTGGCCACGCTGGCGGCGCACATGCGCCCCGGTGGCGTCCTGGCGCGCCTTGGCGGCACGGCGGAGCGGGGCGCTCCAATGGATCTCGCCGGCTGGCGCGTGTATCTGCCCACCCGCCGCGCCGCGCGCGCCCTTGCCGTGGCCATGCTCAACGATGGTGGCGTGGCGGGCCAGCGCACGGCTCTGTTGCCACGCATTCTGCCGCTCGGCGACGTTGACGAGGACGAACTTCTGCTCGGCGCCGAGGCGGAGGCGCTGGCCGCGGGCGCCGATCCGGCCGACGTTGCCCCCGCCATGCCATCCTTGCCGCGCCTGTTCCTGCTGGCCGGGCTGATGAATGAATGGGCGAGGTTGCCCGAGGCCGCCGAATGGCAACTGGCCGCCCACGTGCGTGGCCATTCCGGCGCCGCCTTGCGCCTCGCCCGTTCCCTGGCGCGGCTCATCGACCAGTTCGACAACGAGGAACTGCCCCTGGCGGAAATCGAACGCCTGCTGGACGACGGCCCCTTCTGGCCAGACAGGCCGGAGCACCGCCTCGCGGCGCAACATTTCATCGCCTTTCTGGCCCGCCGATATCCCGACGAGCTGCGCCGGCGCCACATGCTGGGCCCGGCCCAACGCCGGGCGCGGCTCATCCGCCTGCACGCCCATTGGCTGAAGGCGCATCCCCCCGCGGCGCCCGTCATCGCCGCCGGTTCCACCGGCTCCCTGCCGGCCACCGCCGAGTTGCTCTCCATCATCGCCGCCTTGCCCACCGGTTGCGTCGTCCTGCCGGGGCTGGACCTGTTCATGGACGAGGACAGCTGGGCCGTGCTCGAGCCCGGCCACCCGCAATACGGCATGAAGCGCCTGCTGGAGAACCTGGGCGTCGAGCGCGCGCAGGTGGGCATTCTTGACGGCGAGGATCATCTGCCACCGCCCCGGGCCGCGACCATGTATGCCGAACCGCCGCCCTCGGACGATGCCCGCGCCTGCCGCCAGGTGCTGCTGAGCGAGGCCCTGCGCCCGGTGGAAACCACCGACAAGTGGCGTGAGCAAGTGAAAGAGCTGCACCTGAACTTGCAGATGGGTGCTGCTGATCTGCACTTGTTGCGTGCTCCCACGCGGCGCCTGGAGGCGCTTTCCATCGCCCTGCTCATGCGCCGGACGCTGGAACACCCCGGCCGCACCTGCACGCTGGTGACGCCTGACAGGACTCTGGCCCGGGCGGTGCGCGCGCAGCTGGCCCGCTGGGACGTGGCGGTGGACGATTCCGCCGGCCAGCCACTTGCCGACACCCCGCCGGCAACATTGCTGCGGCTGCTGTGCGAGGCCGCGCTGAACTCCTTCTCGCCGCCGCACCTTGCCGCCCTGCTGGCCCATCCGCTCGCCTGCATGGGACGCACCCGTGCCGACTGCGCGCAAGCGGCGGAAGACCTGCAACTGGCCGTGCTG
>JALVRJ010000305.1 GCA_027031305.1 Hyphomicrobiales bacterium
AAGGGCGAACCGGTGGCGGCGCGGTAAACCGATGCAAGGGGATCGTCATGCACAGGAAAAGGAAAAAGGCCTTGAAAGTGGCCGTGGCGGCGGGCTTCGGCCTGGCGGTCGCGGGCACGTCCGCGGCCATGGCCCAAGGCAAGCTTGAGGCCATCATGAAGGCGCGCGGCCTGACGGAAAAGGATGTGCTGGCCGCGGCCAAGACTTATGTGCCCACAGGCAAGCGCGATGAGTTCGTCGTCTTCTCGTCCGGCGGTCAGTCTGGCCAGGTGATGGTTTATGCCATCCCGTCCATGCGCATCCTGAAGTTCATCGGCGTGTTCACGCCGGAGCCGTGGCAGGGCTATGGTTTCGACGACGAGTCGAAGGCGGTGCTGGCGCAGGGGCGCATTGGTGGCAAGGACATCCTGTTCGGCGACACGCACCATCCCGCCATTTCCGAGACCAACGGCGAGTATGATGGCGAATATCTGTTCATCAACGACAAGAACAACCCGCGCGTCGCCGTCATCGACCTCAAGGACTTCGAGACCAAGCAGATCGTCGTCAACCCCGTCATGATGTCGGAGCACGGCGGCGCCTTCGTCACGCCGAACACCGAATACGTGATGGAGGCCACGCAGTATCCGGCGCCGCTTGGCAAGTTCAAGTATGTGCCGCTGTCGCAGTTCAACGAGAAGTTCCGCGGCGCGCTCACCTACTGGAAGTTCAATCGCGAGAAGGGCCGCCTCGACATGGCGCAGTCCTTCACCTTCGAGCTGCCGCCCTATTCGCAGGACCTGTCCGACGCCGGCAAGCTCGACACCTACGGCTGGGGCTTCACCAACTCGTTCTGCACCGAGCGTTACGTCGGCGGCATCGAGAAGGGGCGCCCGCCGTTCGAGGCCGGTTGCTCGCAGAAGGACACCGACTTCCTGCACGTGACCAACTGGAAGAAGGCCGAGGAGCTCATCAAGGCCGGCAAGATCAAGACCATGGACATCGGCGGGATGAAGGTCATCCCTCTCTCCGAGTCCATCAAGCACGGTCTGCTGTTCCTGATTCCGGAGCCGAAGTCGCCGCACGGCGTGGACGTGACGCCCAACGGCAAGTTCATCGTCGTCTCCGGCAAGCTCGACACCCACGCCTCGGTGTATAGCTGGGAGAAGATCAAGAAGCTCATCGAGGCCAAGGACTTCGCCGGCAAGGACCCCTATGGCGTGCCGATTCTCGACCTGAAGAAGACTCTGCACACGCAGGTCGAGGTGGGCCTGGGTCCGCTGCACACGCAGTTCGACTCCAAGCCCTGCGTGGCCTATACTTCCATTTACGTGGACTCGATGGTCACCAAGTGGGACTACTGTGAAGGCAAGGTGCTCGATCAGCTCCACATCCACTACAACATCGGCCATCTGATGACCATGGAGGGCGACTCGGTCAAGCCGAAGGGCAAGTATCTGGTGTCGCTCAACAAGCTGGCCATCGATCGCTTCCAGCCGGTTGGTCCGCTGCATCCGCAGAACCACCAGCTCATCGACATCTCCGGCGACAAGATGGAGCTGCTCTACGACATGCCGGTGCCGCTGGGCGAGCCGCACTACGCCGTGGCCATCGAGGCCAAGAAGCTCAAGCCCGTCGTGCGCTACAAGCTGGGCTGGGATTCGCGCAACGACCGCAAGTCGCCCTGGCGCACCCGTCCGGGCCGCGAGAAGATCGTGAAGAAGGATGGCGTGGTGCATGTCTACGCCACGGTGATCCGCTCGCACATCACGCCCGAGATCATCGAGGTGGAAGAGGGTGACACGGTGTCCATCCACGTCACCAACGTGGAACGCGCGGAGGACGAAACCCACGGCTTCGCCATCTCCGGCACCAACGTCAACCTCTCCATCGAGCCGGGCAAGACGGTTTCGGCCACCTTCAAGGCCGACAAGGCGGGCATCTATCCGTATTACTGCACGGAGTTCTGCTCGGCCCTGCATCTGGAGATGGAAGGCATCCTGGTGGTCCGTCCGAAGGGTATGAAGGCCGAGGAAGCTTCCTTCTCCGAGGGCGTGAAGTATACCGAGGAAGACTACAAGAAGCAGTATGCCCAGAACCTGAGCGTGCAGAAGGTCATCGACAGCGTGGTGAACTTCATCGTCTCGCGCAACTACAAGGACTTCCCGACGGTGGTCAGCCTGGTTGAAGACGCCACCGACCAGCTGAAGTTCGCGGCCGACGCCAAGAAAAAGGCCGAGGAGTTCGCGGCGAAGAAGGATTGGCAGAACGCCACGCTGTGGGCCCAGCAGTGGTTCCAGTATCAGGTCAAGGCCGCCGACATCGGTCTGCGCGCCAAGACCTACCTGGAGCAGCACGGCGCCAAGGTGATCAAGAAGTAACGGAGATCGCCTGAGTGCCACCGCCAGGATGGCGGCTCACGAAACGCGATACCGGCGGGAGACGAGCGATCGTCTCCCGCCAGTCATAAGAACATCCTACCTTACCGCATCGTGGGAAGACGGTTCACGATCCACGAGCGCAACATTCGGGAGCGAACGACATGAAGCGGATTCACAGGCACCTCGTCATGGCGTTGGGCCTTGGCATGGCGCTCACGCTGGCGGGGGGCGTCGTCGGCCAGCCGTTGGGCTTGACGGCCGTGGCCAAGGCGGCGGACGCCAAGAAAAAGAAGCACCCCGGCAAGCGCCTCTACATGCGCAAGACCTGCATGGCTTGCCATGGGCGCGGTGGCAAGCGCGCCATTCAGGACTATCCGAACATCGCCGGGCAGGAAAAAACCTATCTCGCGCGCCAGATCATGGACATCGTCGAGGGCAAGCGTACTGGCGGGCTGAACGCCCAGGGCAAGCCCCGCGCCGAGGCCATGCGTGGCGCCTTGGTGACGCCGGAAGGTGAGCCGCGCATCACCAAGGACGAGGCGAAGCAGATCGCCGACTGGCTCAGTGGCCTCGATCCGGCCAAGCCCAGGCCTCCGAAGGATTTGAAGCCCGAGGACATCGCCGCCGGCGAGAAGCTCTACAAGAAGAAGCGCTGCCGCACTTGCCATGGCAAGATGGGTGACAAGCCCTTGAAGGGCTATCCCTACATCGCCGGGCAGAAATACGAATACATCATCCACCAGATGCAGGACATTCGTGACAAGAAGCGCACGAATGGCAAGGTCAAGGTGATGTTCAACTTCGTCAAAAAGCTCAAGGACGAGGAAATCGCGCAAATCGCCGCCTGGCTTTCCACCATCGACCGGACGGCGAAGTGAACGAAACCCCCCTTTTCCGGGGAATTGGGGAAGGGGTATGATCGTGAAACGGCAACACGGAAAGAGGAGCGACACATGATGCTCAGGAAATTGGGAATTGCCCTGGCCGGAGCCGGTCTGGCGGCGATAGTCGCAAGCGGCGCCGCCCTGGCCTGGAACGAAGGCGGCGGCGAACAGGACGAGGCGCTGAAGATTCTGCTCGACCTGAAGCAGAAAATGCCGAACGACCCCAAGCTGAAGGAAAAGGTGCGCAAGGACGGCATTGCCGTGTTCGAGGTCTGCTCGGCCTGCCACACCACCGAGGGCTGGGGCACGAAGGACGGCACCTTCCCGCAGATCGCCGGCCAGCATGACACGGTGATCATCAAGCAGCTGGCCGACATCCGCGCCGGCAACCGCGACAACCCCACCATGTATCCTTTCGCCCTGCCGCAGGAAATCAAGAACGCGGCGCCGGAAGTCGGCGGCGGCCCATACGCCATCGCCGTGGTGGCCAACTACATCGCCAACCTGCCCATGAACCCGGACAACGGCAAGGCGCCGAAGGGAGAGGCCAACCTCGAGCGTGGCAAGCAGCTGTTCAAGGACAACTGCGTACGCTGCCACGGTCCCAACGGAGAAGGCTCGGAAGAAAAGTTTTATCCCAAGATCCAGGGCCAGCATTACAA
>JALVRJ010000306.1 GCA_027031305.1 Hyphomicrobiales bacterium
CGATGATGCGGGGACGCAGCTCCTCCTCCATCTGCGCCATGGAGGGAGCGTTTTCATCGTCGTAATCGTCCTTGTCGTCGCCGTCTTCCTCGTCGGCCTTTTCCTCGGCGTCGGCGGCCACGGGTGGGGGCGTTTCGTCCTCCTCGCCCGGCTCCGGCGCGGCATACATGGCCTCCAGGTCGACGATGTCGCGCAGGTTGATCTTCTCGTCGATCAGTTCCTCGCGCCAGAGGATGATGGCCTGGAAGGTCAGCGGGCTTTCGCACAGCCCCTGGATCATGGCCTCGCGGCCAGCCTCGATGCGCTTGGCGATGGCGATCTCGCCCTCGCGCGAGAGCAGCTCCACCGAGCCCATGTCGCGCAGATACATGCGCACCGGGTCGTCGGTGCGTTCCACCACCGAAGAGCCGGAGGAGGCCGGCTTGGTGGCCTTGACGGCGCCGGAGCCGCCGACCTGGGCCACGGCGTCTTCCAGGTCTTCCTCGCTGTCGATGACGTTGATGCCCATCTCCGCGAGCATCGACATGGTATCCTCGATCTGCTCCGGAGAAACCTCTTCCGACGGCAGAACCTCGTTCAGTTCGTCCAGAGTGACATATCCGCGTTTCCTGGCCGCGCGAATCATTTTCTTCACAGCGGCGTCGTTCATGTCGAGGACGGGGCGATCCGCCTCGTCCGTGACGGTCTGCGCGGCCTTGCCGTTCTTGCTGTCTCTGGCCATGCTCATCTGCACCTGTTGAATCGTTGCGTCGGGTTGCCAGCTCACCCTGGTGGCGGTGCCCGCCCCTGCCGGGCGTGGCCACCGGGGGTCATCCGAATGTTATTGGAGAGAAATCATTAACTTGTCGTTTACCCTGAGGGATGGGTGATGTCTTTTCTCCCGATATGGGGTTGCGTGGTGAAAACACAAACACCCAACGCCGCCTTGCCAAGGTGGGCAGGCGGGTTGGCCCGATATTCCTTTTGTCACGTCCGCGCCGCCACATCATCCTTCCGGACGGCTCTCCGGAGGGCGCGAAGCGCGCGATGTTCATTCATTCAGCCGTTCCAGCGCGTCCAGCTCCGCCCTCACCTGTGCAAGTCTCAGTAGGTTTTCCTCTGAAGCCTCCGCCGCAAACGCGGCCCTGGCCTCTTCCAGCTCCTGGCACAGGCGGCGTCGCCGGCGCATTTCCTCCATCCGGTGCAGGAAATCCGCCACTACCTGTTCAACGGCACCGCCGATGACCTTGGCCAGCCTTCTGCGTGCGTCCCGTTTCAGCAGGCGCTGGCAGGTGCGATCATGGCCCTTGGCCCGGAGATGGGCGAGAAGGACCTCGGGGTCAAGTGGCGGTTCTTCCGCCCGGGTGGTCGCAATGTCTAGAACCGCGCGGGCCAGCGAGTCAAGTTCCGGGGTGCTGAAGGGGAAGTCGGCCAGGGCCTCGCCGATATCCGGGATGATGTCGGGGCGCAGCAGGATGATACGCAAGAGGTCCTGTTCGGCCAGCGGGCCCAGAGGATCGTTGCCGCGCGCGGTCTGTAGCAGCTCGGCGGAGGGGGGCGGCGCGGGCGCGAAGCGGGTCTTGCCACGAGGATTTCCGCCGCGCTGGCCGCGCGCCGTTCCGCCGCGGCCACGGAAACCGCCACGGCCGAACAGCCCGTTCAAGCGCTCGCGCAGCTCGGCCCGGTAGTGTTGGCGCACTTTCGGCTCGCCGATGCGCGCGGCGAGGGCTTCCACGTCGGCCTCCAGGGCGGCGCGTTCTTCCGGCGTGGAGGTCTTGTGGCGGGCGCAGACGTGACGGAACAGGACGTCGATGAGCGGCTCGGCGTGGTCCAGCACGTCGGCCAGCGCGCCCGGACCCCGCTGGCGGACGAGATCGTCCGGGTCCAGCCCCTCGGGCAGGAAGGCGAAGCGCAGCGAATGGCCCGGTTTCAGGTGGGGCAGGGCCGTCTCCAGCGCGCGCCATGCGGCCTTTCGCCCGGCCGCGTCGCCGTCGAAGCACAGCACCGGCTGGGCCGCCAAGCGCCACAGCATCGTCAGTTGCGATTCGGTCAGTGCCGTGCCGAGCGGCGCCACGGTGTGGGGGAAGCCCGCCTGGTGCATGGCGATGACGTCCATGTAGCCCTCCACCGCCACCACCTCGCCGCGTTCGAAGGCCGGCTTGCGCGCGAGGTCGAGGTTGAACAGCACGTGGGATTTGTGAAACACAGGCGTTTCCGGCGAGTTGAGATATTTCGCCCGCGCCTCGCCCAGCGCCCGCCCGCCGAAGGCAATCACGCGACCACGGGCGTCGCGGATGGGAAACATCAGGCGGTGGCGAAAACGGTCATAGGGTCTGCCGCCGTCTTCCGGCACGGCGATCAGCCCGGCCTCGGCCATCAGGGCGTCGTCGACGCCCCTGGTTCTCAGGTGGCGGTAGAGGGCGTCGCGCGCGTCCGGGGCGGCGCCGATGCGGAAGGTGGCGATGGTGTCGGGAGAGAGTCCGCGGCGCTCGGCGTAGGCGCGGGCCTCGGCACCGGCGGGTTCCATCAGCTGGCGTTCGTAGAAGGCGGCGGTGGCTTCCAGCACCTCCATGAGGCCCAGGCGCCTTTCTTCCCTTCTTTCCCGCGCCGGGTCGGGCCTGGGCAGTTCCAGCCCGGCCTCGTGCGCCAGCCGTTCGACGGCCTCGGTGAAGCTCAGGCCCTCCTTGTCGACGAGGAAGCGGAAATGATCTCCCTTGGCGTGGCAACCAAAGCAATAATAATAGCCCTTGCGGTCGTCGACGTGGAAGGAGGGGGTCTTTTCGTGGTGGAACGGACAACAGGCCCAATAATCGCCGCGCGAGGGGCGGGAGCGCTTGCGGTCGAATTGCACGTGGCGGCCCACCACCTGGGAGATGGGAAGCCGGGCGCGGATTTCCTCCAGGAAGGAGTCGGGAAAGCGCATGGAGCCGTGCCTGTGTTCTCAACCGTGGCCTGGCCCGGGATGGCCGGTGGGACACCGTATCACGCCCGGCCGCGCTGGTGAAACCGAAAGGCGGAAGGCAACGGGACTGTGCATGAGATGTGCACAATCGGCCCGCGTCAGCCGCCCAGTTTTTCCTTCACCAGGCGGGAGGCCCTGGCCATGTCCATGCGGCCGGCATATGCACGTTTGAGCGCGCCCATGACCTTGCCGATGTCCTTCAGGCTCTCCGCACCGGTTTCGGCGATGGTTTTCTCCACGGCCTCGGCGATTTCCCCGTCGGTCATCTGGCGCGGCAGGAATTCCTCGATGATGGCGATTTCCTCGCGTTCCTGCGCGGCGAGGTCCGGGCGGCCGCCCTTTTCATACATCTCGGCCGACTCCTTGCGCTGCTTGATCATCTTCATCAGCAGCGCTTGCAGGTCGGCCTCGGTGGGGGTGTCGTCCCTGCCGGTGCCACGGGCCTGGATGTCGCGGTCCTTGATGGCGGCGGAGATGAGACGCAAGGTGGCCATGCGCCGCTTGTCCTGCGAGCGAATGGCCAACTTCAGCTCTTCCTCTATCCTGTCGCGCAGATTGTCGGTCATGCCGGAAATTCCCTCTGCCGGTCATGGCGCGTCCGGCGCCCATTGGCCGGCGCGCGTCACGATCGCCCCCGTCCCCTTGTTTTTGTGATTGCAAAGAGATACTCCTGCCGCCAGCCGCTTTCAACCTGTGTGGCGTGCGCGAAAGTCAATGCCGATATGCAGGACCACGAGATGACCCATCCCGCCGCTTCTCCCGCCGCTTCCTGGACAAGGGAAAGACCCACCGCCGTGCTGGTGCTGGACAATGGCCTGGTGATCCGGGGGCGGGGTGTTGGCGCCACGGGCGAGGCGGTGGCGGAGGTGTGCTTCAACACCGCCATGACGGGATATCAGGAAATCCTCACCGACCCGTCCTACGCCGACCAGATCGCCACCTTCACCTTTCCCCACCTCGG